>CACEIY010000013.1 GCA_902559635.1 uncultured Pelagibacteraceae bacterium
TCAAGTTAGTGGAAAGTACAGAAAAGAAATAAAAAAAATAAAATTTGATTTCTTTTTAAATTTAAATGAAAAACAGATACAAATAAATAATGCTAAAATTGATAATCTTCTTAATACTCAAATAAATGTTTTTTTAGAAGATTTAAATGTTCAAAGAAAAAATTTTTTTAATAGAGTAATATTTAGAAATTTTATTAAGGATTTTTTTGAAAATTATCAAGAAGGATAAATCATTTTTCTTGGGTTAACTATTTTATCATAGTCTTTTTCGTTGATTAAACCAGTTTTCATAGCTTCTACTTTTAATGTTGTATTATTTTTTAAGGCGGCTTTAGCTATTTTCGCAGCATTATCATACCCAATGTGTGGAGCTAATGCAGTTACTAACATTAAAGAGTTATCTAAATATTTTTTTATTTTAATCTTGTCTGCTTTTATTCCTTTAATGCAATATAATGAAAAATTTTTGATACTATCCGCCAGCAAATCTATAGACTGCAAAATATTATGTGCAATTAAAGGTTTAAAAACATTTAATTCAAAATGTCCATGGGAACCAGCCATCGTAATTCCATTGTGATTACCAATGACTTTGACACATACCATTGTAACAGCTTCAGATTGAGTTGGATTTACTTTACCTGGCATAATTGAAGATCCTGGTTCATTTGCAGGTAAAATAATTTCACCATAGCCCGCTCTTGGACCTGATCCTAAAAATCTAATATCATTTGCGATTTTCATTAAAGAAACAGCTGTTGTATTTAAAGTACCTGAAAAATTAACTATTTCATCATGTGCTGCTAAAGCGGCAAATTTATTTTTTGTTGGTCTGAATGGTAGTTTTGTAATTTTTTTGATTTCTTTAATAATCTTTCTATCAAAACCTTTTCTACTATTTATTCCTGTTCCAACTGCAGTACCACCTTGTGCTAAAAAATAAATTTCGTTTAAAGCATTCTTTATCCTTGTTATACAATCTTGTATTTGAGATTGGTATCCAGAAAACTCTTGACCTAAAGACAAAGGTGTTGCATCTTGTAGATGAGTTCTTCCAACTTTTACAATATTCTTAAATTTTGAAACTTTTTTTTTTAATTCTTTATTTAATAATTCAAGTGCTGGTAAAAGTTTTTTTTTTGTTTCCATCGCAATTGCAATATGCATAGCAGTAGGAAATACATCATTAGTGGACTGAGATTTATTTACATGATCATTAGGGTGTACAGGTTTTTTAGAACCTTTTCTTCCTCCTAGGATTTCAATTGCTCTATTAGCTATAACTTCATTAACATTCATATTAGTTTGAGTTCCAGATCCCGTTTGCCAAACTTTTAAAGGAAAATGCTCATGTAATTTACCAGAAATTACTTCATTAGATGCTTTAATTATTGCTTTTGAAATATGAGGTAAAATTTGTTTGTTTTTGACATGAACAATAGCAGCTGCTTTCTTAATTATTGCAATTGATTTAATTAAAACCGGTCTTACTAAAAACTCTCCAATATCAAAATATTTTTTTGATCTTTGTGTAGAAGCACCCCAATATTTATCATTTGGGACATTAATAGAACCAATAGTATCAAATTCTTTTCTTAATTTCATTGATTAATAAGTAATTAATAAATTAATATAAATATACATTAATTATATAAAACTTACAGGAGCAATATGTCAAATTTTAGTAAGGTAGGAATTTTCATGAAAACTTTTGGACAAGAAGTTAAAGACAAACCATCATTTAGCACAGATAAAATCAATAAACTTAGGATTGATTTGATTAGTGAAGAGCTGAATGAACTCTCAGAAGCTATGAAAAATAAAGACTTATTGGAGGTCGCAGATGCACTTACTGACATTCTTTACGTTACATATGGAGCAGGACATGCATTTGGAATTGACCTAGATAAATGTTTTGATGAAGTTCAAAATTCAAATATGAGTAAATTAGACGATAATGGCAAACCTATCTATAATGAGTCAGGAAAAGTAATGAAAGGGCCAAAATATTTTAAGCCAGATCTTTCAAAATTTCTAAATTAAATTTCTAATTTAAAGTCTATTGCTGGAGCACTATGAGTTATGCTTCCAACTGAAATCCTATCAACACCAGTCGCAGCAACAGATTTTGCAGTCTTAAGATTTATATTTCCTGATGCTTCTGTTTCGTAATATTGTTTTGCAATTTTAACACCTTTTTTTAAATTTTTTATATTCATATTATCAAATAAGACAGTATTAAATTTTAAACCAATAATAGATTTAAGTTGTTTTAAATTATCAACTTCAACAGTAATTTTTTTTCCTTTCTTATTTTTAATAGCCAATAAGACTAATCTTCTTATATCTGAACTAGAAACATGATTATCTTTTATTAAAAATTCATCACTTAAATTGAATCTATGATTAGTGCCTCCACCTAATTTGACTGCATATTTTTGAATTACTCTTAAGTTTGGAATTGTTTTACGAGTACAACAAATTTTACACTTTTTTCCAACCATTTTTACAAATTGATTTGTTTTAGTTGCTATCCCTGAGATATGACACATAAAATTAAGAGCCACTCTTTCAGCTATAAGTATATTTTTTGCGCGACCTTCTATTGTAGCGATTAACGATCCTTTTTTAATTAGAGAGCCATCTTTTTTTTTAATTATGAATTTAATTTTGTTATCAATTAGTGAAAAAGCATGTTTTGCAAACAATACACCACCTACTACTGCATTTTGATTTGAAATTAATTTAATCTTTATAACTTTATTATTTTCAACTAAATTTGAAGTTATATCTCCGGCTGGGTAAAGATCTTCATTTAGAGCAAGCTTTACAGTATTCTTGATAAAATTTTCACTTAGTTTAATTTTTGACACAAAGGATTATCTTCCAATAGCAACCATTTTTTCAACTGATAATCTAGCTTTATTAATTGTTTCCTGGTCCATAATTATTTCACCAGTTTCATTTTCTAGGCAATTTAAAATTTTTGGTAAAGTTATTTTTTTCATGTGCGGGCACATATTGCATGGTCTAATAAATTCTACATTTGGATTTTCTACTTGTATGTTATCACTCATTGAACACTCAGTTACCATCATGACTTTTTTTGGTTGATTATCTTTAACGAAATTAATCATACCAGATGTTGATCCAGCAAAATCACTTGCTTTAATTACTTCTGGCGGACATTCTGGGTGTGCAATTATTTTAATTCCTGGATTATTTTTCCTAACGTTATTTATTTCTTCTTCATTGAATTGATCATGGACGATACAAATTCCTTTCCATGAAATGATTTCAACATCAGTTTGCGATGCAACATATTTCGCAAGATAGTCATCTGGTAAAAAAATTACTTTTTTGACACCTAATGACTTTACAATTTTAACTGCATTAGCTGAGGTACAACACACATCTGTTTCTGCTTTTACATCTGCAGAGGTGTTAACATAAGAAACTACTGGAACACCTGGATATTTTTCTTTCAATAATCTAACATCTTTACCGGTAATCGAAGACGAAAGGGAACATCCAGCATTCATATCAGGTAATAAAACTTTTTTATTTGGACTCATTAATTTTGCAGTTTCTGCCATAAAGTGTACTCCTGCCATTACAATTATGTCTGCGGAAGTTTTTGAAGCTTCAACAGCAAGAGCTAAAGAGTCTGCTGAAAAATCTGCAATTCCATGATAAATTTCTGGGGTTTGGTAATTGTGAGCAAGAATAACTGCGTTCTTTTCTTTTTTTAACTTATTAATCTTGTGTATGTATGGGGCATGCACTGACCATTCTATCTCAGGCATAACCTTAGATATCTTTTTATAAATTGGATCTGTAGTTTTTTTTACTTCTTGAGTAAATTCCATAATGAAAATTTATCAATTTGAAACCTACTTGTCATTGATTTAATGTGGGTCATATTAAGCGGCCATGCTGAAATTGGTAGACAGGCACGGTTGAGGGCCGTGTGGACCTAGTCCATGAGAGTTCGAGTCTCTCTGGCCGCACCAAAAAGTGATGTTAATAGGATTTTTTTGAAAAAATTTTTTAACTCTTAATTAAAGCGGCATATAAAAAGCGGCATATAAATTGGGGTCGTTTTTTTTATATTTTCTAATAGACTTGATTTATGAAATTGATTTTAGGAATCTTGGTTCTGGTTTTGTTGTTGAGCACAAGTGTTAATGCAGACTTATATAAATTAAAAATTGATTTAAACACATCAGAAAATTCCACTAAAGATCTTCTTATAAAAAATGGGTATAGCTCAAAATGTAGAGCAGAGTTGAATCAGTCTGGTACAGAAATGATTATAGATATAAATTTTTATGGATTTAAAAATAAGATTGATTCAGAAATAATATTTGAAGGAATAGGGGAAGGTACCTATAAAGTTGAATACTCAACTAAAATTACACAATTTGGAGCCACAGGCAAAACAAAATTCATAAGACAGAGTTTAACAGGGTCTAAAGAATTTAAAAAAGAGGTTAAACCATATGTTAGGATGTTTAAAAATTTGGGAAAATTTTTTTTTACTGAAGGTTCGCGGCATCCAGAGTACGGAAAACCACTTACTATGAATAAAAAGTTTTTTGATGGTAAAAAAATTTTTAAAAGAACAATCAACTTTCTTGCTACAAGCATTCCAAAAATAAGCAGTCAATTAAAAAAGATGGGAGCTGAAGTTTTAAAAAATTCAGAGATCGAACTTAGTCAAGAGTTTATAGGATACTCAATAATTAATGGAGAAAGATATGACTTATTGAAGTATAATTTTATAGTAGATTATAAAGGAACCAATCCAGACTATAGACCTTTTGTTAATGATTTTCGTTATGAACAAATTCAATTTATTCACTCAGATAGTGGACTGCCATCTGTTGTCTACGATATTGTTCCTAACAGTGATACCTGGATGAATCATAGTAATGTCTGTGGGATATATGAAAATAACTCTTTAATTTCTGAAATTTCAATACCAATGCTAATGGATGCTAGCAAACTTAAAAAGATTAAAAAAAAATCAAAAGTTAAAGTAGAAAATGAAGATTTAACAGAGCAGTTAAAAACATTGAGTGAATTATATAATTCTGGTGTTCTTACAAAAGAAGAATTTGAAAAGGCTAAAAAGAAATTGTTAAATTAGAGAATATGAAAAAACTTTTAGGGATCGTGGTTCTGGGTTTGTTATGGTGCAATACATTACCAGCTAAAATTATTAAATTAAATCAAGAAATTTTCTTAGATGTTCCGGAAACACATAATTTAATGAAATTTGATGATGATGAATCTTCTGAAAATTTATTATATGGGGCAGGTGAATTGTTTAATAGTTTGGATGAACTTGAATTAGATTTATTTTTAACAGGCCCTTCAAATTTATTAGATATAATAAAAGCTGTTGTTGATGGTACAGAATTTGAAGATTTAGAAATTTTTCAAACACTTATAAAAGAAGCGGAAAAAAAAGATTTTTATGATTTAGGAGATCAAAGAACAATAAAATGGTTTGGAAAAGAGTTAAAAAAGATAGCAAAAAAAGAAAAAATTGATTTTTATACATACATTTTTTATGCAAACAAAAAAATTGATGGGATAGATGACATAGAACTTAGGGAATTTTTTGATTTACATAAAAATATGGATAAATCTGATTTGTCTAAAGCAACTAAGGAATATAAAAAATATTTAACTCAATGGGCAGGTGATGGTAAAACATTTTTACTCAACGAAGAAGTTAGTCTAGTACTTAAAAAATTCAAATTATCAAAGATTAATAATCAAGTATTTCTAAGATCAGATTTCACAATGAGCTATTTGCATGCTATGAATATTCCAATGAATTTATTAATATCTGCAAAAAATGATCATGTGATATTAATTGTTTCAGAGTGTTGGGTTAACTGTTCAAAACAAACTTCAAAATTTGAAAAAATGATAAAACCTATATTTTCAAATAATGTACAAATTCAAAAAACAACAAGTAGCACTTCTAACAATGATGATTTAACAGAAAAGTTGAAAACCTTAAATGAATTATATAAGTCTGGCGTTTTAACTAAGGATGAATTCACAAAGGCTAAAAAGAAACTTTTAAATTAAAATGAAAAAAATTTTAAAATTTGTTCTTTTAACTATGTTGTGTATTTTTTTGAAAAATCCTGATGTTAGTGCACAAAAATATAGAATAAATGATGTTGTAGAAAATAAATTTATTGTAAACAACAAATTTCAAATTAATTTACCTTATGGCAAATGGATAGTAGTTGAAAAAGATAATGATTTTTATTATGGGCTTACTAGCAAAGTTTTTTCATTAGTTAGATTAGAAAACAACAGGATTATAGAAGCAATAGAAATTGGAGTAATGAAAACTGCTGGAATTTACGAATATTATGTTAATGGTGCTATAATTGAAGCATTATTTAAAAACAAATATGATGGTTGTTATGAGCGGCCTGAGTATACGATTACTAGATTTTATAAAAGAGGAATTGCCCACAATTGTTTTTGGCTAGGTCACTCAGATGTTTATAAAGATTTATACACACCAGATGATCCTGAAACAAAAACTTATAATGTTCAAATAAGAAAATGGATTAGAGAGAATAATATTGAATTACCAAAAGTTGCATTGTTTAGTAATCATTCATATTTTTCAAGAATGAAAGATGGCAGATGGTATATATTATCTTATATGATTGACCCTAGTATTTTAAATGCACCAACTAATAAATATATAAATGAAGAAACTTCAGAATATCACAGAAATAATATTGATAATTATCCCAACCATAAAGAAATTATGAAAAATTGGATTTCTATTTCAGCGCAAAGACATATTGAATTTGAAAATTCCTTAGGTGCCTTAAAAAGGCATAGGTTAGATTTAAATGATCTTTCTCCATCACTAAAGAATGAAAGTAAAGAATTGTCAAATGATATAGTTAATCAAATTCAAAAACTAAACGAATTATATAAAGATGGCTCATTAACAAAAGATGAGTTTGAGAAGGCTAAGAAGAAAATCCTAAATTAGATTTTTAGCCATTCTGGTATAAAAATTTTAAATGATCCATTCTTGCTTTTAAATATTTGATCTTTATTAAAATTTTTGTCCAAAAATTTGACTAAAGCAAAAGGATATTCTGAGTTAATTATAACTTTTCCAATTTCAACATCATTACTATAAATTTTTTCGTCTTCAGATAGTTTTCCATCTATTATTTCAATTGGTAATAATCTTTTAGAAAGTTTATTTTTTAACTTTATTCTTGCAGTATTCTCTTGTCCTACAAAGCATCCCTTTTTAAAATCAATTCCATTAAGCTCTTCATAATTACACTCAATGCCAAAAATTTTATTTTGCAATTTATTTAAATTTTTTGGAACTATCCCTAATTTATGGCTTTTTGAGTAATAATTTTCCACTTTATCATCTTTTAAATTAAGTTTTTTTAGTGAAAGATAAAGTTTTTCTAAATTTATAATTAATCTTGCCCCTAAATTTTTATTTCTTGGATCAAGTATGATCGGATCTTCTCTGTATTTAAAAGTAAATCCCAAAATATCTTTTGAGCCTTCAATTGACAAATACTTTTCATATCCAAAACTCGCTACAACGAATTCGTTACTTAAGTTTAAGATTTCTACTTTTGATCTAATTTTATAAGTATTAAGTTGTTTAAATATTTCCTCAGATTGAGATTTTTCACAATCTATGAAATAGCCTGATTTATGTTTTACAATTATAAATTCATAAAGAAATTTTCCTTGAGGTGTTAATAAAGATGCAAAACAACTAGAATTTTCTGAAATTTTATTAATGTCATTGCTTATAAGATTTTGAAGAAAACTTTTAGCATCTAAACCATTAATATAAAGTATTGCCCTATCTTCTAATATATAAACATTATTTGTCATAATCTCTTGATATCTTATTTATTTAATATAATTACTTTTCACACAAATGTTAGATCTTATAATTAAAAATGGACAATGTTACATTAATGGCAAATTAGAAGATGTTGATGTTGCTATTAAATATGGAAAGATCGAAGAGATAGGTCAAATATCTGATAAATCAAAAGATACTGTAGATGCCAAAGGTTTAATAGTTTTACCAGGATGTATAGATACTCAAACTCATTTTAGAGAACCAGGATCTACAGATACTGAAGATCTTCATTCAGGTAGTAGAGCAGCAATAGTAGGAGGAATTACAGCAGTATTTGAAATGCCAAATACTAATCCTCCAACATCAACTAAAAAAGAATTTCAAAAAAAATTAGATCTTGCTAAAAATAGAATGTATTGCAATTATGCTTTTTATTTTGGTGCAACTGCAAATAATGCAAACGAATTAGCTAATTTAAAAAATTTAGAAGGCTGTTGTGGGATTAAACTTTTTGCTGGTTCTTCAACTGGGAATCTTTTAGTAGCAGATGAAAAAGATATTGAAACTGTATTCCAAAATAGTTCAAAAGTTGTTGCTGTACATTCAGAAGATGAAGAAATTTTAAATATCAATAAAAAATTAATTAAAAAGGGCGATGTACATTCCCATCCAGTTTGGAGAAGTGAAGAGTGTGCAATCTCTTCAACTAGAAGAATAGTAAGAATTGCTGAACGATATAATAAAAAAGCTCATGTACTTCATATCACTACAAAGCAAGAAATAGATTTTTTGTCTCAACATAAAGGTAATATTACTTTTGAAATAACTCCGCAGCATTTAACGATCTATGCACCTGATTGTTATGACAAACTTGGAACATATGCGCAGATGAATCCTCCTATAAGAGATAAATCTCATTACGATAGATTATGGTATGCTGTTAAAAATAATTTTAATGATACCATAGGTTCTGACCACGCTCCTCATTTAAAGGTAAACAAAGATAAAGAATATCCAAATTCACCCTCTGGAATGCCTGGAGTCCAAACATTGATGTCAGTAATGTTAAATCATGTAAATGATGGAAAATTATCTCTTAATCAGTTGATTAATCTTGTGTGCGAGAATCCAGTTAAAATTTTTGGAATTAAAAATAAAGGATTTATAAAAAAAGGATACGATGCTGATTTTACAATCGTTGATATGAATAAAACAACTGAGATTAAAAATGAAAATATTGAGAGCAAATGTGGCTGGTCTCCTTTTCATGGATTTAAGTTTAAAGGAACGCCAGTCTTCACATTAATAAATGGAAAAGTGAAAATGGAAAATGGAAAAATAATTGGCGAACCTGAAGGTAATCCTTTAGAGTTTATCTAAGAAAATTTGCATGTAATAAGATGAGAAACTCTAATAATGGACCTTTAGCATCAATTATCATTACAAATTATAATAAATCAAACTTTTTATTAGAGTCTGTAAAATCATGTTTAAAACAATCATATAAAAAAAATGAAATAATTTTTTTTGATGATAAATCAAGCGATAACTCATTAGAAAAAATTAAAAATTTCAAAATAAAAAATAAGTATAATTTTAGAATAATATCAAATTCAAAGAAAAAAAAAAATTTTGCAACTTTCAATCATATATCAGCAATAAAAAAAGGGCTTTCTAAAGCAAAAGGTAAATATATCTTTTTATTAGATTCAGATGATTATTTTCACCAAAATAAGTTAAAGGAAATAATTAAAATTTTTGAAGAAAATAATAAAAAAAAATTAATTTTAGATCAGCCAATATTGAAATATAAAAAAAAAAAGATAAAAAAAAACTTTTTACAAAAAATCTCAAAAAATAAATGGCCAAAATTTCCTCCAACAAGCTGTATGTGTTTTGAAAAAAGAACTTTAAATCATGTATTAAAAAAAATTAGTTTTAAAAAATTTCCTAATTTAGCAATAGATTTTCGTCTTGCGGTGTACTATTCATTAATATTAAAAAAGTTTCATATTCATAAATCACATCTTACTTTTTATAGACAAGTAGGGGAAAGTATGGATAGCAAATATGTTAAGTATAGGTCAATAGAATGGTGGAAACGTCGTAAAGAAGCATTTGAATTTTTAAATCATATATTAAAAAAAAATAAATTACCTACTAATAAAGGTTTAGACTTTTTTGTAACAAAATTATTTAATAAAATTCTGAGTATATGAATTGTGCTATCATTGGATCAACTAAAATCGCTGAGGTACATGCTGAGCAATTAGTAAAAAATGGAGTTAGAGAGATAACCTTTATTAGTAGATCAGAACAAAGAAGAAAAAAAATAATTTCTAAAGTAAAAAAAAAAATTAATAAGAAGGTATTTTTTTTTCATTCAGATATTAAAATATTAAAAAAAAACTTTTTTAATATTATTTGTATTTGTTCCAATACTGAAATTCACCATAAACATTTGAGAATTGTTTCAGGTTTAAAATCTATAATTATAATTGAAAAACCAATTATTTCTCTTTTAAAGCTCAAAAATAGATATGAGAGTTATTTAAAAAATCTTTATAAAAAAAACAAAAGAATTGTTGTTTGTTATCCTTATTTATTTCTTGCAAAAAGTTTTAAAAAATTTTGTAGAAACTTAAAAAAAATAGATAGGATTATTTTTGAATTTCAAACTGGTGGGACAGCAAAATTTGAAAAAATTTGTATTAATCTTATGCCGCACGCTTTGTCCTTTTTTCATATTTTTTTTAAAAAAAATTTTTTAAAAAAAAATATTAATAAAACCAATCCAATAGTCAAAAAACATATATGGAAAACTAGTTTTAAAGTAAGTGAAAAAGTAATTAACTTAGTTTTTAAAGAAAATTATAAAAAAAAAACTAGTTTAAAACTTAAATTAAATGATTTAGTTTTAATGAGAAAAACAAAAAAAAATAGAAGTAGATTTATAAACTACATTCAAAATTATCAAACAAATAAAACTAAAAATATAAATAATCCTATGGAAGAGTTTTATAAAGATTTATTTAAAAATATGAATAATAAAGAATATTATAAAATTAATAAAAAACTTACCTTAAATATAATGAAAAAAAATAATTTTTTTCTTAATTAATTTTTTTTATAATATTTCTTATTTTTTTATAAGCTAAAGGTGCAGCATCTAATTTTCCACACAAAATACTTAATGTTTTATGATTTTGTTTAACTAACGAGACTCTTTCGCTAAACTTATCATTTAGAATTTTTACTTTTGGTGCAAGAACTAACCCTTTATTAATTATTTTAATTCTATCATTAAAAAAATTTTTTGAATGATTTATTATTTTTTTTTCGGTATTTTTTTTATTTTTATTTGCAGATTTAAGATATTTTTTCAAATTTGATAATTTTCTAAATTTTTTAATAGGTGTATATTTCACACTTGAAATTGAAGCTTCTTTATTATTTCTAGGATACAAAGAAATAAATGGGCCATCCATGATTGTAATTGCAGTATTTTTTAAAGTATTTTTGATTTTTACCATTCCAGCAATTTCATATTTAATCTTATATTTTTTATTAAGACCAAGATTAGGATTAGTATAAGTAGTATTGATAATATAATCGAAGCTTTTATTCATTTCTTTTTTATCAAATATTTTACCTGTTTTAGAATTTATTTTTTTAATTTCATTTTTAAAATTTATTTTGCAATTTTTTTTGACAAATTTCTTTAGTTTTGGAATTAGTTTATCAAGTAAAATTACTTGTTCATTTGTATTAATAGCACCTTGATACATTTTAGAATCTTTTAGAAATTTAATATCTTTTAGATTAATTTCTTTAAATTTAATTTTTAGTTTTTTAAATATATTTTTATATGATGTGAATTTAACAAGGCTTCTTTTATGAATTAAATAAATATTTTTTTTAGGTTTTGAAACAAATTTTTTAAATTCACTAATAAAAATTTTTGAACCTTCTTGAGTTTGTTTAATTGTTTGAAGTGATCTTGGATAATGAAAGCCAAGATGAAGTCTATATTGATTATTTTTTCCTGCTTCTGTTATTAGATCAGTATTTTTTTCAAAAATTTCAACTTTTATATTTTTAAAATTTTCTTTAATTCTTTTTGCAATATAACAACCATAAAAACCTCCTCCAATTATACAAATAGATTTTTTTTTCTTTGGTAGTTTCATTAAAATGCTGTCTTGCTAAATGAATTTACCAAAATAACTCCTATAATAATTAAGAATAATCCTAAAATAGCTTGCCAAGTTAAAGACTGTTTAAAAAATATATATCCTAAAATTGCAATTGTAAAAATACCAAGTCCACTCCATGTAGCATAAACAATAGCTATTGGTAGTTTATTAACGACAAAAGTTAGAAGGTAAAATGCAGTTAAATAGAATATTGCAAGTGCTACAGTAGGTATAAGTTTTGTAAAATTTTGTGAAACTGGTAATAACATTGTCCCAGCTACTTCACAAAATATTGCCCCGAATAAAAATATGTAAGTTTTAACCATTATTTAAAATTTTATGCTTAATTAAATCATCTTCTATTTCTGTTAAAATTGCTGGATCATCTATTGTTGGCGGGACCTTATATTCTTCATTGTCTGCAATTTTTCTTATAGTTCCTCTTAAAATTTTTCCAGATCTTGTTTTAGGCAATCTTTTAATAACTATAACTACTTTAAATGCAGCAACTGGGCCAATTTTTTCTCTAACCATTTGAACACATTCTCTTGATATTGTTTCATTATCTTTATCTACTCCTGATTTTAGAACGACTAAACCAATAGGTAATTGGCCTTTTAATTTGTCCGCAATTCCTAGGACAGCACATTCAGCAACTGATTGATGTTCTGATAAAACTTCTTCTATAGCTCCTGTAGATAATCTGTGACCTGCAACATTTATGATATCGTCAGTTCTAGACATGATCCATATATAACCATCATCATCAATGTGACCCGCGTCGTATGTTTGATAATAACCTTCATAATTAGACATGTAGTTTTCTTTGTATCTTTTATCAGCATTCCATAAAGTTGGGAAAGTTCCTGGAGGCAAAGGTAGTTTAACTACTATGTCTCCCATTTCATTTGGTTTTGCTAAAGATTGATCTGGTTTAATAATTTTTACATCATATCCAGGAACAGCTTTACATGCTGAACCATATTTTGTTTGCATCATTTCAATACCAGTACAATTCGAGCTTATTGCCCAACTGGTCTCAGTTTGCCACCAATGATCAATTACTGGAACTTTAAGCAAGTTCTCTGCCCACTTAATAGTATCTGGATCTGCTCTTTCTCCAGCAAGAAATAAACTTTCAAAATTACTTAGGTCATATTTTGAGAAGAATTTACCTTCAGGATCTTCTTTCTTTATAGCTCTAAAGGCTGTTGGAGCAGTAAATAAAGACTTTACTTTATAATCAGAGATAATTTTCCAAAAAGCACCTGCGTCTGGAGTTCCCACTGGTTTTCCTTCAAATAAGACTGTTGTACATCCTTTGAATAAAGGAGCATAAACAATATAAGAGTGCCCAACAATCCAACCAATATCACTGGCAGACCACCAAATATCATCAGTATCTATATTGTAGATATTTTTCATGGTCCATTTAAGAGCAACTATATGACCTCCAATATCTCTAACAATACCTTTGGGAGTTCCAGTAGTTCCTGATGTGTATAGGATATAAGCAAATTCATTAGAATTCATTTCTATACAATCTGCATCCTTTGCATTAGACATGGCTTCATCCCAACCAATCTCATCTGGGGCATTTAATTTGACTTCATGACCTGATCTTTGGAACAAAATCATTTTATCAATCTTATGTTTGGCTATTTTTATTGCTTCATCAACTAAAGGTTTGTATTCAACTGTTTTTCCAGGCTCAAAACCACATGAAGCTGTTACTAATAATTTAGCTTTACTATCATCTATTCTACTAGCAAGTTCAGTAGAAGCAAAGCCACCAAAGACAACAGAGTGAATTGCTCCTATTCTAGCACAAGCTAGCATAGCAATTACAGCCTCAGGTATCATTGGCATATAAATTATTACTCGATCTCCTTTTTTAGTACCTTGAGCTAGTAGTGCTCCAGCAAATTTTGAAACCTTTGACCTAAGTTCCTCATAAGTGAACTTGTTTTTATTACCAGTAATGGGACTATCATAGATTAAGGCTGTTTTTTTTCCTCTACCGTTATCAATGTGGATGTCTAAAGCATTATAGCAGGTATTTGTTATTCCATCCTCGAACCATTTATAAAAAGGTGGGTTAGATTTATTTAAAATTTTAGATGGTTTCTTAAACCAAAAGATGTCATTTGAGGCTTCTTGCCAAAATTTTTCAGGGTAGTTAATTGATTGATCATAAATTTTCTGAAATTTGTCAGTCATATAAATTTGATTCGTAAAGGCCTTTTTTATTGGTTTTTAAATCACAAATTGTATTTAATTTTAAAAAATAAGCAAAATCAATGAAAATAAGCGACAATTAAGTCTTCATTAATCTTTATTAATTTGGTATTTAACCACAATCTTGGTTTGGGGTAACTCAAACCTAGTTTATATAAACTAAACAAATAAAAACTAACGAGAGGGAGTTTTTTATGAAAAAACTTAAACTGTTTGCTCTTACAGCTGTAGCCCTATTAGGTGTTACAGGTGTTGCAAACGCAGCTACTGCAATGTTAGCTTCTGACGACTTTGTTGGAATTTCCTTTTGGGTAATTTCAATGGGTATGTTAGCTGCTACAGCATTCTTCTTCATGGAAAGAAGTTCTGTTGCGCCTGGTTGGAAAACTTCAGTAACAGTTGCAGGTCTTGTAACTGGTATTGCATTTATCCACTACATGTACATGAGAGATGTATGGGTAAGCACAGGTGACTCACCAACAGTATATAGATATATTGACTGGTTAATTACAGTGCCGCTTCAGATGGTAGAATTCTATTTAATTCTAGCAGCAGTAAGAAAAGCAAATTCTGGAATGTTCTGGAGATTGCTAATTGGTTCATTAGTAATGTTAATCGGTGGATACTTAGGAGAAGCCGGATACATCAACGCTACACTTGGTTTCATTATCGGTATGGCAGGTTGGGTATACATTCTTTATGAAGTATTCTCAGGAGAAGCTGGAAAAGCTGCTTCTAAAAGTGGAAACAAAGCTCTTGTCACTGCTTTTAGTGCAATGAGAATGATTGTTACTGTAGGTTGGGCAATTTACCCATTAGGTTATGTATTTGGTTACTTAACTGGTGGAGTAGATGCTAACTCACTAAACGTTGTTTACAACTTAGCTGACTTTATAAACAAAATTGCATTTGGTCTAGTAATCTGGGCTGCTGCAGTAAGTTCAGCTGGTGCAAGAAGCAGATAATAATTACTGTTTAAATTAAATTTATAGGGCGAGTATGTTTTTACATACTTGCCCTATTTTTTTTTCTACTTATATATAAATTTCGAATGCCTAAAATAACTTACATCACTTCTGACAAGCAAAGTCGCACAATTGAAGTTCAGAATGGCTTAACCGTGATGGAAGGTGCTGTTCAAAATGACATACCCGGTATAGATGCAGATTGTGGTGGCGGAATGGCATGTGCTACTTGCCATGTTTATGTCAAAGAAGATTGGTTAGATAAACTTCCAAAAAAAGAGGATGGTGAAGAAGATATGTTAGATATGGCATTTGAACCAAAAAAAAATAGTAGACTCAGTTGTCAGCTTTTAGTCTCAGATGAGCTTGATGGTCTTATAGTTAGTATTCCAACAAAACAAGGTTAAATGAATAAAGTAGATGCATTAATTATTGGAGCAGGCCCAACAGGTTTATTTACAGCACACCAATTAAAATTAATTGGTCTTAATTGTGAAATTATAGACAATTTAGATAAAATTGGTGGTCAATGCATTGAGCTTTATCCAGATAAACCAATTTATGATATACCAGCCATTCCTGAATGTACTGGTGAAGAATTAACAAACAATTTAATAAATCAACTAAAACCTTTCGATATCAAATTCCATTTAAATCAAAGAGTCGAAGAAGTTAAAAAAGATGAAGATAATTGGTTAGTTAAAACCAGTAAAGGTAATATTTTTTTAACTCCTAATGTTATTATTGCTGGGGGCGTAGGATCGTTTGAACCAAGAAAATTTTCACCAAAAGAATGTGAAAAATTTGAGGACAAATCCTTATTTTATTCAATTAAAGATAAAAAAATATTTAAAGGAAAAATAGTTTCAATTTTTGGGGGAGGAGATAGTGCATTAGATTGGGCTATTGAATTATCTAAAGATAGTAAAGTAAATTTGATACACCGAAGAGATGAATTTAGAGGTGCAAAATCAACGGTAGATAAGGTTTTTAAATTAGTAAAATCAGGCAAAATAAATCTTTTTACAAAATATCAAATGACTGCAGTAAATGGCTCAGAAAAATTAGAAAGCATAGTTATTTCGCACGATAATGAAGAAACTAAAAATCTTAAAACTGATTATGTTTTAGGTTTCTTTGGTTTGATTATGCAGTTAGGTCCAATTGCAAATTGGGGGCTTAATATTGATAAAAAAAGGATTGAAGTTGATACAGAAAAATTTGAAACAAACCAGAAAGGTATTTATGCTGTAGGAGATATTTGTAATTACCCTGGAAAGTTGAAGTTAATTTTATCTGGATTTCATGAAGGGGCTTTAGCAGCAAGAGCATGTTTTAAACTAGCAAGACCTAACGAAAAATATAGATTTGAATTTACAACAACTTCTACAAATATATTAAAAAGACTCGGTAAAAAAGATTGATAGAACTTTTTTCAGCAAATACACCAAATGGTAAAAAAATTAGTATCATGCTTGAAGAAATTGGTTATGAATATAAAGTAACTAAAGTTGATATTGAAAAAGGTGATCAATTTAAAACAGAATTTAAAAAGATAAGTCCTTTAAGTAAAATTCCAGTAATTATTGATCATGAAAATAACAAAACTGTATTTGAGTCTGGTGCAATTTTGATTTATTTAGCTGAGCAAAGTGGAAGGTTTTATGATGAAAAGGAAAGATTAGAGATAAATCAATGGCTTATGGCTCAAATGGGCTATGTTGGACCAATGTTAGGACAACATCATCAATTCCATTATTATAATCCAGGCAAAAGTGAATTTGGAGAGGAAAGATATTTTAAAATTTCTAAGAGAATATACCAAGAGCTCGATGATAGATTATCTGTTTCAAAATTTTTATCAGGCGAAGATTATACAATTGCCGATATAGGAACTTTTCCCTGGATTGCCCGTCACGAATGGCATGATATTGGTTTAGCTAAATATAAAAATCTTACTCGATGGTATAATGAAATTTCAAATCGTGATGCAGTTAAAAGAGGTTTTGCATTTATGAATAAGGAAGAGCTTCCTCCAAAACCTTAATTCATTGAACTTAATAGCCTTAATAAAGAGACAATGATACCGTGGCCAGATAGTTCTATAGCGAGTATAATAATAACAATTAAAATAAGTTTTTTATTCATCTACTAAACACAAATATTAATAAAATTATCCAAAAAAAAGCATAGTAAAAATAGATATATTTTTTAGTGAAATTATAAGTAATTGGGTTTTTAACAAATTTATTTTTTTTTCTTTTTTTAGTCATCAGCGTGAACTTTTTCATCTTTTTCATGTTTTTCTTGTGCCGCAATAGTATATTTTGCTACAGGTCTTGCCATTAATCTTTTTAAACCAATTGGTTCAGCAGTATCTAAGCAATAACCATAAGTTTCATCTTTTATTCTTATTAAAGCTTTATCTATTTCAGATATTAATTTTATCTGTCTATTAATAGCTTTCATCTCTACATTTTTGTCAGTGTAAGAACTTGCTTGATCTACTATGTCAGCTGAAATGCTGTTATCATCCATACTTCCATTATAAAGAGCTTCATTGTTAGCTTTAACTAATTCTTTTCTCCATTCTTGCAACTTAATTCTAAAATATACTTTATGCTTTTCACACATGTATTTTTCAGTCTCTTTTGGCATATAAGTTTTTGAAATTTTTATAGGAGCTTTTGAGGTTTCTTTTGGCTTGCTTACTTTTTTTGGTTTTGTTTTATTAACTTTTTTTTTTATTTTTAGAGCTTTAGGCATAGTTTAAATATGATAGCGGCGCAGTATATTCAGCAAAATAAAGGTGTCAACAAAGGTTAATTAATGTAATTGTTAAAATATGGATGTTTTTAGAAGAAATATTAACAATATTTTTGTTATTTTTATTTTATCACATTTAATAATTTGGACCTTGGTTCCAACTTTGACTAATCAAAATTTACCTTTAGATACAATAGAGGCTTTAGCTTGGGGTAGTAATCTTGATTGGGGATTTAATAAACATCCTCCAGCGAGTGCTTTTTTCCCAGAAGTATTGTATCAAATTTTTGGTCCTCAAGATTGGGTTTATTATCTATTAAGTCAAATTTTTGTAGTTTTTTCATTTTATTATGTATTCAAGTTTGCAAATAAAATTTTAAAAAACTCAATATTCAGTTTAATTTCAGTTTTCTTATTAGAGGCAATATTTTTTTATAATTTTACTACTCCTGAATTCAATGTGAATGTATGTCAATTGCCATTCTGGTCAGCTGTTGTTTATTATAGTTGGAAGATTTATCAGAATAAAGAAATTGAATTAAAAGATTGTATTTTAGTAGGTATAGTTGCTGCGATTGGTTTTTTGTCTAAATATCTTTTTCTCTATTTATTAATTTCAATAGATCTTTTGTTTATCTATTATATTTTTTTTAAGAAAACGATAAAATTTGATTTTAAATACTTAATTATTTTTGAAATTTTTATTGTTTTATTAGTTCCTCATTTAATATGGCTTCATAATAATGATTACATAACAATAAACTATGGATTAATGAGAACTGGTTTAGAAGGTTCAAGTTTTTTAGATCATATTAAGTATCCAGTTTTTTTCTTTTTAAAACAACTGGTAATATTGATTCCTTTTTTTGCTCTTATTTTACTTTTAGTTAAAAAACTCAGATTTAAGATAAATTTTAAAGATAGGAAATTAATATTTTTAATTTTTATAAATTTTTTACCCATCTTTCTAATGTTAATTACTTCAATTATTACAGGTTCCAGAATTAGAACAATGTGGATGACACCTTTTTATTTATTTTTTGGAGTATTATTTGTTTATTTGTTCCAATCGCAAATCAATATTAAGAAACTTAATTCTTTTTTATATGGTTTTTTATTTTTATTCTTTTTATCTCCTATTCTTTATTCCTATATTTCAGTTTCACAAACTAATAAACGAACAGATTACTCAGGTAAAGAAATAGCGATATTAATTGAAAGAAGATGGGATAAAAATTTTTCAAATGAAATTATGTATGTTGTTGGTGACGAATGGCACGGTGGAAATTTATCTTATCACTTAAGCTCAAGACCAATTTGGTTTAAAAGTATAAAAGATAAGTTAAATAATTTAGACCCTAAAGGTGGTATCGTATACACTGGTAATCCAGATGTTTTGAAAGAGGTTTGCCCAGGAGATTTTGGAAAAATTGATAAACAAGGTTTTTGTATGATTGGTTCAAAAAATTAAATGAAAATTAAGATATTAATACCTGTATATAACGATTGGCAGTCTGTCTTTAAACTCATAGATGAAATAAATAATTTATCAATTGATCAAGAATTTCAAATTTCAATTATAGTTGTAAATGATGCTTCTAATCATGATCGTCAAGATGAAGAAAAAAGTTTAGAAAACATTCAATCAATAAAAATTTTAAATATGAAAAACAACCAAGGTCACGCTAGATGTATTGCAACGGGATTAAAATATATTTTTGAAAAAGAAGATTTTGATTATGTTATTCCAATGGATGGAGATGGAGAAGACAGACCAGAGGAAATTAAAGAATTTTTAAATCAAATCAAAAATTCTAATAACAAACCTATTGTAGGGGAAAGGATAAAAAGATCGGAAAATCTAATATTTAAAATTTGTTATCAATTACATAAGCTCATAACTTTAACTTTTACCGGCAAATCTATTAAATTTGGAAATTTTACTTGTTTACCAAAAATAACTGTTGAAAAAATGGTAAATGAAAAAGCTACTTGGAATAGTTTTTCAGGTTCATTAAGCAAAATAGAAAAAGATTTTTTATCAATTTCATCTGCTAGGGGAACAAGATATTTTGGGCCGTCTAAGATGAGTTTTTTTAATTTATTAAAACACTCATTGTCTATTATAAGTGTTTTTAGAAGCACAGTTTTAATTCGTTCAGCTTTATTTATAGTTTTTTACATTTTATTTATTAAAAATAATGCTTCCATAATTACTGCTACACCTTTGATATTATTACTAGTCATGATCTATTCAATTTCAAATTTAGCATTAAGAGAAAATATGGAAGAATTTGATAACTCTTTTAAGAATATTGAAGATATTACAGAAATTAAATAGCTTTTATTTTGGGCAAAGAATAAAAGTCTGCAGTATCTATTTTAGAAGAGTATTGCCTTCGCATATTCCATTTTTTTTGAACTCCTGCACTTGCAAGACTTAAAGTGGATCTTCCATATCTATAATTAGTATTATCAATAGATCTCATTAAGGTATTTATTTTTTCATCTTTTTCAGATGAAAATAAATTTTTTTTACCATCATCATTATGCAATCCTGTAAGCATGACACCTGCCTTTTGATAACGATATCCATTCCTGAATATACTTTCAAGTATTGTGACTGCAGTTTTAACAGTTTCAATACTATTATTTGTTGCAATTGGAAAATCAATTGTCTTTGAATTTGAATAGTAATCATAGTTTTTGTGAAAGGGACTTGTTCTTACAAAAACTGTAATTGCTTTTGCAACTAAAGATTCTGATCTAATTTTTTCAGAAGCATTTAAACAATAGTTTGCAATTGCTTCTTTTAATTCTTGAAATTTTTCAATTCTTTTTCCAAATGATCTTGAAACAATACAACTTTTTCTTTTTGTTTGTGTAGTTTCTAAATCAATACAAGGAATTCCTCTAAGCTCCATTGCTGTTCTTGAGCTTAAAACATTAGAAGATTTTTTAATCCAAGTATTAGATTTATTTTTAAGTTGTTTAGCATTATAGATACCATTCTTTTGATAAAATTTTGTAAGCTGTCTACCAACACCCCACACATCATTGATTTCAATTTTTTCAAGAACAGGATCTAAGTTTTCTATACCAATTAAATTGGTAACACCTGATTGTTTTTTTTTTGCAATGTGATTTGCAATTTTACTTAAAGTTTTTGTTTTGGCGATACCAATGCTAGTTGGAATACCAGTCCATTGCAAAACTGTTTCTCTGATTTCTTTGCCAACTTTTTCTACTTCATTGTCAGGAAAATTTGATAAATCAATAAATGCTTCATCAATCGAATAAACTTCTATTTCTGAATTAAATCTTTTAAGAATTCTCATTACTCTTCTAGACAAATCCCCATACAAAGAATAATTTGATGAAAAAACTTCAACTTTATTTTTAATAATAATATCTTTGGCTTTAAAATAAGGTTCACCCATTTTAATACCTAAAGACTTTGCTTCATTAGATCTTGAAATAATGCAGCCATCATTGTTTGATAGAACAACAACAGGTTTTTTTCTTATTCTTGGATTAAATAATCTTTCACAAGAAACATAGAAAGAATTACAATCAACTAGAGCTATTTTTCTAGTATGTTGAATGGATGACATAAGTTACAACTCCCCAGATAAAAACATCTTCTTCTTCATTAATTAAAATTCTGTTTGAAAAATCTTTAGAACCTGATGTTAAAAATTTTTTATCTCTTTCTTGAACTAAAGTTTTAACGACAAGTTCATCGTGAACATTTGCAATAACTGTTGAAAAATTTTTTGGTTTTAAACTTTTATCGATAACTAATAAATCTCCATCATTAATACCAACATTGACCATAGATTTTCCTTGTACTCTAATTATAAAAGTTGCTGGAACATTTCTGATTAAATGCATGTTTAGATCGATGTCTTCTTCGATATAATCAGTGGCAGGTGATGGAAAACCAGCACCAGCTTTATGTAGATAATAAGGGACAGTTAGTTTCATGTTCTTGTTTTGTTCTTATTTCTAGCTTAGTTATACAATACAGTCAATAGGTTGTATTTTGAGTCTGTAACTGAATCAAAACTGAATCAAAACGTGAACATCGAAACCACATTTTGTATGCTTGTGGATAACTCAAGCTACTAGTAGTTTAAATTTTTAAAAAAAATGAAAAAAATTTTATTAATTTTAATTTCAATATTAACTTTAAGTTCTCAAACTATGGCATATGAGGAAGCAAACTACGAGAAAATAAAAGAAAATAAAAACTATGAAATAAGAAAATATTCTGATCGGTTAGTCGTTGAGACCAATTCAATAAAAGGCAATGGATTTAACAAATTATTTAATTATATCTCAGGGAATAATGATGAAAAAAAAGAGATTAAAATGACAGTTCCAGTTACTCAAGAGATCAAAGATGGAAACATGACAATGCAATTTTATTTGCCATCAAAATTTAATAAAAACAATGTGCCTAAGCCTTCTAATTCAGAAATAAAAATTTTAACTATAGAAGGTGGATATTTTGCAGTTATTAAATATTCTGGTAGGTCTTCAGATAAAAATTTCATTAAAAATAAAAATAAACTAGAGAGAGAATTAAAAAAAGATAGTATTGTAATTTTAAGCCCTCCTATCAGAGCATCTTATAATTCACCGTTTACTCTTCCTATACTTAAAAGAAATGAAGTAATGTTTAGAATAAATTTATAAAAAATAAAAAAATTTAAATGAAAAAATTATCATGTCATTGTGGAACTGTAGAAGCAGAAGTTAACATTTCCGAAAAAGGATTTGAAAAAGTTATGCGTTGTAATTGTTCTATTTGTAAAAGAAAAGGGTATATTATTGGAGTGGTTGGACCGAGCGATTTTAAAATAACTAAAGGAGAAGACTATTTAACACTTTATCAATTTAAAACAAAAACTGCTCAACATTATTTTTGTAAAATATGTGGCATTCATACTCATAACAGGCCAAGAAGTAATCCAAAAATCTATGGTGTAAATATTGCCTGTGTGGATGGAATTAAGCCGTTTGAAATCGAAAATGTTCCTGTAAACGATGGTGAAAATCATCCGTTAGATCAAAAAAAATAATTTTCATGCAATCTGTAACATTTTGTTTTAGCAAAGTAAAAAAAGATTGTTTGAAATTTATCAAATCTCAAGAAACTAAAGCAGATAAATTTAAAAAAAAAGAAAGAATGATAAAATCTTTCTTAATTCCATTATGTTTTTGGATTAGTAAAAAAGCTGATAAAGAAAAACCTTATTTTGTAGGATTAGCTGG
>CACEIY010000014.1 GCA_902559635.1 uncultured Pelagibacteraceae bacterium
AAAAATTAATTTTTCCATTTAACAAATTTGACTTAACCGCACTAGAACTTAAACCCTTCACTAGATTTACCATTGCAAAAAGTTTAGATGATTTGACAGATAATAAACTTAGCAAGTTAATGAATTCAATAATTAGAGAAAGATCTAAAGGTTGTTTTATAATTGGTCCAAAAAATTTTTCTTCAAAAATTAACGACCAATTTTTAGTAAAATTGTCTACTTCTATTGCTCATTTAATTGGAATTCCAAATCATGATTCAATGAGCGATAAATATTATGCGAGATTTCATGTTAAGCATGAGGATACAAGTGACTCATATTTAAGGAAGGCTTATAGAAATATGGATCTTCATACTGACGGCACTTATGTAAATGAAATTACTGATTGGCTAACAATGACTAAATTAGAGGAGAAAAATGTTGAAGGTGGTGAAACTACAATGTTACATTTAGATGAATGGGAATATTGTAATGATTTATCAAAAGATTCTGTGGGTAGACAAGATTTTATTTGGGGATCTCCTAAAAGCAAAAATATAGATTATAAAGTAAAACATCCTATTTTTTCTTCAGATGAAAAAGGGAGACCTATTATTTCTTATATTGATCAGTTTCCAGAACCAAAAAATATGGAACAAGGAAATTTTTTACAAAGGCTATCTGATTGTTTAGAGAAAAGTGAGAATAAAATAATAACAAAATTACCTGTTGGCCATACTATTGTGGCTAATAACTATTTTTGGCTTCATGGAAGAAAACCATTCATTAAAAATGAGCGACTGAGTCGTGAATTACTAAGGATTAGAGGGCAATTTTTTAAAACTTAAGAAAGCCATAAACAACTTCAAATAGAGTTAAAGAAAAACCAGCATTATCAGGGTTTTTTTCGTTGTATAATTGCAACACCTAAAATTAAATTAATTAAATACAAAAAATTAGTTATTTTTTATGTAAATTATGACTAAGTTTACTTTTATAAAAACAATTAATTTAATTAAATTAAAAGGGAAGTTGAAATGAAAAAATATTTAATAGCGATTCTTTTTGGTTTATTTACAGTAAGTCAGGCTTCTGCAGAACTTGGCGTCAACGTAGGTATATCAGGAAGTGCCGGACTTTTTGCAGCATCTGGTAAAGAGGAAGCTGGAAAAACAGTCAAGGGTCACGAGCATGGTGCCGCTGGATGGTATTCTGTATTCATAGAAAAATCTATTGGAGACAGATTTGCAATCGGAGTGGATTATGTGCCTGACGCTTTAGAATCAGAAACAACTGAGTCACAAAGATCAGATCTTGTAAATGGTAATGTACAAAACAAAATACAAATAGATTTTGAAGATCTAACAACTGCATATTTTTCAGTGAATGTAACTGAAGATTTATATGTAAAATTTGGCTATATGAAAGTTGATGTAATTACTAACGAAAGTTTAGGAACAGGATCAACTTATGGTGATACAGACTTAGATGGACAAACTATAGGTTTTGGATACAACATGACTATGGATAATGGTGTGTTTATCAGATCTGAAGCTAATTACATGACTTTTGATTCAAGCGAAGGTTTAACATCAGGAGATAACACAGTTACGTTAACTAACTTGGATGGTGTTACTGCAAGCTTGAAAATCGGAAAATCATTTTAATTATTTAGATTAAATCTAAATAAATTCAATTTTAAGAGCCCTTAATAAATAATTAAGGGCTCTTTTTTTTTACCTGATTAACAAGTATAATTCTTTTATTGGTATGTATTAAGATGATATTAGGTTTTATAGGTTGTGGAAAAATATCTTTTTCAGTATTAACCGGAATATTTAGTTCTAATTTAAAAATTAAAAAAATTTTAGTTTCAAAGAGAAATTCTAAAATTTCAAGTTTTTTAAGAAAAAAATATAAAAAAGTAATAGTTGCCAAAGAAAATCAAGAGATTATAGATAAAAGCGATTGGGTATTTTTAGCTGTTACTCCTTCAGTCGGTGAAAAAATTATTAAGGAGTTAAAATTTAAACCCAATCAAAAAATTATAAGTTTTATTTCAACAATAACAATTCCAAAACTTAAAAGAATGATCAAGGTAAAGGCTGATATTGTTAGAGCTATACCTTTGCCTCCAATATCTTTAAAACAAGGACCCATTCCAATTTGTCCGCCAAACAAAAAAGTAAAGAAGTTTTTTGATCACTTAGGATCTACAATTGAAATTAAAAATGAAAAATTATCAATTAATTTTTGGTCAACATCTGGAATGATGGCTTCTTATTATGATTTACTTAGAACGATGAGTGACTGGCTTGTTAAACGAGGAGTAAAGAGATTAGATGCACAAAAATATATAACCTCATTATTTTTAGCATTATCAAAAGATGCAGTAGTAAATTCTAAAAAAGACTTAAAATATTTAGTAAAGGAATCTCAAACTCCTAAAGGATTAAATGAACAGGCCTTAAAAGATATGTCTAGAAAGAAATTTTACAAGTCTATAATTGAAACACTTAATAATGTTCATAAAAGATTAAATAAATAAGAATGTCTGAAAATATTTTAGAGATTAATAATCTGTCTAAATATTTTGGTGGATTGGCAGCTGTTTCAGATTGCTCACTTAAAGTTAAAAAGGGAACTATAACTGGTATTATTGGTCCAAATGGATCAGGAAAAACAACTTTGTTTAATTTAATAGCTGGTAATTTAAAATCATCAACAGGTAAAGTTATGTTTAATAATGAAGATATTACTGACGTTCCCTCTTATGAATTATTTTCTAAGGGTTTGCTTAGAACTTTTCAAATTGCTCATGAATTTACTAATTTATCTGTTTTAGAAAACTTAATGATGGTTCCAGGCAACCAATCTGGAGAAAAACTAATGAATGCTTTATTAAAACCCTCATTAATTGCAAAAGAGGAAAAACAAATTAAAGTTAAAGCAATGGAGGTTGCTGAATTTCTCAATCTAGGCCATTTAAAAAACGAATTAGCAGGAAATTTATCTGGTGGTCAAAAAAAATTATTAGAATTAGGCCGTACAATGATGGTTGATGCGAAATTAGTTTTATTAGATGAAGTAGGTGCAGGAGTTAATAGAACTTTACTAAAAGACCTTGGTACAGCGATAGAAAAACTTAATAAAGAAAAAGGTTATACTTTTTGTATGATTGAACATGATATGGATTTTATTGGAAGACTGTGTGATCCTGTGATTGTTATGTCTGAAGGATCTGTTCTATTTGAAGGTTCAGTAGAAGAAGCAAAAAAAAGATGAAAAAGTTATTGAAAGTTATTTAGGAAGAGGATCAAAATTGAAAGATAATTAAAATGGCATTCTTTGAAGGCAATAATATGACAGGCGGATATGGAAAAGGTCCTGATATTATTAACTCATGTTCTGTAAATGTTGAGAGAGGCGAAATAGTTTCAATTCTTGGACCTAATGGTGCAGGAAAATCAACTGCTATGAAAGCTATGCTTGGTTTATTAAATTTAAAATCTGGTTCGGTAATTATTGATGGAAAAAATATTTCCCATTTATCTCCTCAAGATAGAGTTAAAGAAGGCATTTCATTTGTACCACAAAATAAAAATGTTTTTGCAGGCATGACAGTTAAAGAAAATTTAGAAATGGGAGCTTTTTTAGTTGATAATGATTTTAAAATAATAATTGAAGAAATTTATAATTTATTTCCAGTTTTAAAAGAGAAAAAAGATCAGTTAGTTGGTGAATTATCAGGAGGACAAAGACAACAAGTGGCATTAGGTAGAGCATTAATGATTAAGCCCTCTGTTTTAATGTTAGATGAACCAACAGCAGGAGTTTCTCCAATCGTAATGGATGAATTATTTGATCATATAGTTAAAGTTAAAAAAACTAATGTTGCTATTCTAATGGTAGAACAAAATGCAAAACAAGCATTAAATATTTCTGATAGAGGGTACGTTTTGGTAACAGGGGAAAATCGTTATTCTGGAACTGGAAAAGAACTATTGAACGACCCAAGAGTAAGAAGTTCTTTTTTAGGAGGCTGATATGGATTTTGTAAACGCAATTATACTTTTATTAAACTACATCTTTGTTCCTGCCTTAGCTTATGGGTCACAATTAGCACTTGGAGCAATTTTTGTTACTTTGATTTATGGAATTTTGAGATTTGCAAACTTTGCTACCGGAGACATGATGTCTTTTGGGACCATGGTTACAATCTTATTTACTTGGTATTTTCAATCTTTAGGTATTAGTTTAGGTTTTTTACCAACTGCTCTTTTAGCAATTCCTTTTGCTATCATATTTATGGCTAGTTATATGCTATTAATAGATAAATTTGTTTTTAAATATTACAGAGTTAACAAAAGTCCCCCCGTTCAGTTAGCAATGGTAAGTATTGGGGTAATGTTTGTTACTCAAGCAGTAGTTAGAATAATAATTGGGCCCTCAGATAGAAGATTTTTTGATGGAGAAAAATTTTTAATAAAAGCAGGTGAATTTAAAGAAATGACTGGATTAAATGAAGGTCTCGCAATTAAATCTACTCAAGTTATTACCATCATAGTAACAATGATCTTAGTGTCAGTTCTTTTTTGGTTTCTAAACAAAACTAGAACTGGAAAAAGTATGAGAGCATACTCAGATAATGAAGATTTAGCATTACTCTCTGGAATTGACCCAAAAAAAATAGTTATGATTACTTGGATTATAGCAGGTATTTTAGCTACAATAGGAGGAGCTTTATATGGTTTAGATAAAAGTTTTAAACCGTTTACTTACTTTAATAATATGCTTCCAATATTTGCTGCAGCTATTGTTGGTGGAATAGGAAATCCATTTGGAGCTTTTCTAGGTGGATATGTTATTGCTTTTTCAGAAATACTTTTAACTTATGCATATAAGAAGTTTTTTATGTATGTTTTACCTGAAAGCATGGAGCCTGAGGGTTTAGTACAGTTGTTATCAACAGATTATAAATTTGCTGTTTCATTCTCAATATTAGTTATCGTGTTGTTATATCGGCCATCAGGAATCTTTAAAGGAAAAATATTATGAGAAAAAATTTAAATGTTATTGCAGCATACTGTATTATGATGGGATTAATTATTCTTGTTGGAATATTCCAATCCTGGAATATTGCTCTATCAATATTTAATCTTTGTTTGATTTCAGCAGTTATGACCATGGGTGCTAATATTCAATGGGGTTATGCTGGACTCATAAACTTTGGAATAATGGGCTACACAGCTTTAGGTGGCTTAGCTGCAGTTTTAATTTCTGTTGATCCTGTACAAGAAGCTTGGAGCAAAGGAGGTTTCGATATACTCATGAGTTTGTTTCTTATTATAATAATGGTATTTGTTGTAAGATATATTTTAAAAAAATATAAAAAATCTAAAATAAGAACATATTCAATAGCATCAATTATTATTTTAGGAATTATAATCATTAGATTTACTGCTGAGCCTGGCATTGAAGCAATTGAAGCTGTTAATCCTGCAAAAACTGGTTTTCTAGGCGGCCTTGGTCTACCAATTATTTTTTCTTGGATAGTAGGAGCTTTATTTGCTGGAGTATTAGCTTTTATAATAGGAAAAGTAGCTTTAGGTTTAAGAGCAGATTATTTAGCAATAGCCACACTATTAATTTCTGAAATTGTTATAGCGATTATAAAACATGAAGATTGGTTGACGAGAGGTGTTAAAAATGTGATAGGTTTAAAACGCCCTGCACCTTATGAGGTAAATTTACAACAAACTGACTGGTTTATAAATTTAGTGGAAAAGTTTAATTTAAGTAAATTGAATTTGATCTCTGATTTATCTGAGAGACAGGCAGCTTTAAATCAATTTGTAATTGAAGGATCATCAGTGTTTGTTAAACTTTGTTATTCAGGGCTATTTTTAGTTATTGTAATTACTCTTTTAATTTTAACTCAAAAAGCTCTTTATTCTCCTTGGGGAAGAATGATGAGAGCTATTAGAGATAATGAAGAAGCTGCTAATGCTATGGGAAAAAATGTAGTAAAACAGCATTTATTAATTTTTGTATTAGGGTCAGCAATAGTTGGAATAGCTGGCGCAATGCTAGTAACTCAAGATGGATTATTTACTCCAGGTAGTTATAGGCCAATGAGATATACTTTTTTAATTTGGGTAATGGTTATTGTAGGTGGAAGTGGAAATAATTTTGGTGCAATTCTAGGAGGTTTTGTCGTTTGGTTTTTATGGATTGAAGCAGCCCCTATAGGATTATATTTAGTTAATCTAACAACTGCTGGTTTAGATAATAGTCATTTTTTAAAAGTTCATTTAATCGAGAGTGTTCCATATTTTAGGTTTTTAATGATGGGAATAGGTTTATTGTTGATTATGAGATATAGACCAAAAGGTATACTTCCAGAAAAAATAGAAATAAAATAATACTAATATGAAATATATTATTTTAGGAGCCGCAATAGCTTGGGCCATGTATATGGCAGATAAGTACATGTTTTAATGAATAAAAATCTTTGGCTGCTGATTTTAAGTCAGATTTTTGCTTTTACTGCTGCGCCAGTCACAGTTTTTTTAAGTGGAATTATAGGTGGTAAATTTTCTCCTATAAAATCTTTAGCAACTTTACCAATGGCTTTGTCTATAGTTGGAATAGCAATATTTGCAATATTTGCAGCAAAAATAATGAGTATAATTGGACGTAGATTAGGATTTATTCTCGCTTCAATTGGAAGTTCAGTTGCATCATTGATAGCCGCATTTTCAATAATAATAGAAAGTTTTATTTTTTTTAATTTAGGATGTTTTTTACTTGGTGCTGGAGTAGCTTTTAGTCATCAATATCGTTTTGCAGCTGTAGAAACCGTAAACAAAGAGATGGCTCCAAAAGCCATATCAATAATATTATTAGCAGGAATTGGTTCAGCTTTTATAGGACCAAATTTAGCTAATATTTCAAAGGAACTTATTTCAAATCATTTATACGCAGGTTCATATATTATCTTGGCCATCTTAACTTTTTGTTCAACAATCTTTTTATTATTTTATAATGATAATCATAAGCCAAATGCAATATATAAAAAAACTACTCGAAGTTATTTTGAATTACTTTCAAATCCAAGATTTCTTCAAGCCTTAATAGCCTCTGCTTTTGCTTATGCTGTAATGTCTTTTCTAATGACCGCAACCCCAATTAGTATGCATGTAATGGAAAAAATAAGTTTAACCAAAACAGGTTTTGTAATCCAGCTTCATATTGCAGCAATGTTTTTACCATCATTGATTACAGGGAATTTAATTAAAAAATATGGACATAGTAAGATAATGCATGCAGGAGTTGTTTTGTTTTCAGTAACTATAATAATTAGTTTATTTGATCAAAACTTTATAAATTATTTGATAGCTCTAATTTTTTTAGGATTTGGCTGGAATTTTTTATTTATATCCGGGACTAGTTTATTGGTACTATCTTACAGAGAAGAGGAAAAATTTAAAGCTCAAGGTTTTAATGATTTTATAGTTTACTCAGTCCAAGCAGTAGCAAGTTTATCTGCTGGGGTATTTCTAAATTTAACAAGCTGGAAAACAATGAATTTAATTTGTATAATTTTTCTAATTATCATCTTTATCTCAACTTTGAGAGCAGATTTTATACAAAAAAAACCCCAGTAATAAAAATTACTGGGGTTTTAAATAAGATATTAATTATCTTTGTTTTTTAGTTTTAAATTTTCCGTATTTAATTTCTTGTTCTAAAAAAGAACCTTCAGCTTCACCTACATTAGTAAAAGTAACACCTGTTGCACCTTCATAATCAACTTTTTTACCTTTAGCTAATAAATCTAAAGCTTTTTTAAGTTCACCTGGGTAAATCTTTGTTCCAGGGCCATTAGCAACATCCATTACATTTTTTGCAATTGATGCTCTATCAGCTGAACCACCAGCTTGTATTGCTAAAACAATTAAAGCTGCAGCATCGTAAGACTCTCCAGTGTAAGGACCAGAGCTATCAATACCAGCAGCACTAGCTACTTCACTGAATACTCCTGCACCTTTTCCAGTTGAACCTGGCATAGAACCAAAAGATTTATTTAAATCTTTTCCAAATGCATCTACTAATGATTGCCCAATCATACCATCCGATAAAACAAATGTATCAAATGCACCAGAATCTAAAGAAGCTTGAATAATTCCTTTTCCTCCTTGATCAAGGTAACCAATTACAGCTACCGCATCTCCACCTGCTGAAGCAAGAGTTGCTACTTCAGATGAATAATCAGCTTTACCATCTTCGTGGGCTGTAACAGTTGTAACTTTAATACCATGAGCTTTAACTGCTGCTTCATAAACATCAGCTAAACCTTTTCCATAGTCATTGTTAGTGTAAGTTATAGCTACACTTTTAACTTTTCTATCTTTTGTGATGTCAGCTAAAATTTGACCACCTCTAGCATCAGATGGTGCAGTTCTGAAGAAATACCCATTATCATCTAAAGTTGTTAATCCTGGAGATGTTGCTGATGGTGAAATCATTACTACACCATTTGGTACAGCAACGTTTGATGCTATAGCACCAGTTACACCTGAGCAGTCAGCTCCCATAATTGCAGCTACTCCACCTGAAATTAGACCTTCAGCTGCTGCAGTCGCTGCCGCTGAGTCAACACAAGTTGAGTCTGCTCTTACTGGTTCAATTTTTTTTCCTCCTAATAGTGAACCTGAATCAGAAGCTTCTTTAAATGCAAGTTCTGCAGATGCAGCCATAGCTGGAGTTAGAGATTCGATAGGACCAGTAAATCCTAAAATAATCCCCATTTTAATCGCATGTCCGTCAGCCATTACATTTGTTCCAAAACTTGAAACAAACATGAAAATAGCAATAAATATTTTTCTCATTATCTTCCTCTTTATTGTTAACAATTTATAAAAGATAAATTAAAGCCTATTTAAATAAATTTTCAATAAGCAAATTATTTAATTTTGTGGAGAAAAAAGACTGAAGTTATTACAATAATACCACCCAATATGAACAATAAAGTTGGAACTTCCCCAAATACCAAAAAACTTAATATTATTCCAAAAATTGGAAATAAGGAATAAAAAGGAAAAATTTTCCCAACCGTATAAAATTTGTATAAATAAAACATCAATAAATGGGCTCCTAAAGAAACTACGATAGCTTGATAAGAAATAAGCATCCAAGAATTTGAACTAATAGAATTAATATTCAAAATTGTGTTTCCTTCAATAAAATAAGAGATAATTAATAAAATTATAAATCCAATAAAACCTACAAATGCATTTAATAAACTAGTATTTAATTTTCTCAATTCCCTTGAAAAAACTTGAGCTAATCCAAAAGACAACGCCATTAAACTTGCAAAAAATAATCCTAAAAAATTATTAGCTAGTTTAGGGTCAAAAAATATTATTAATATTCCAATAAAAGCAGCAAAGATTAAGTACCATTTTTTTGAACTAATATTTTCACCTAGCATTATTGCACTTGCGAGAATTCCAAATGGAATAGCTAGTTGGGAGCCTAAGATAATAGGAGATATAATTGATGAGTGATAAAGAGACAAATTCATAAAAACATAAACTAAAACTCCCATAGAAATAGAAAAAGCGACCAAAGATTTAAGATATTTTTTTTCTGGAATTTTAAATCTCCAAAAGGGTATTAATATAATAAATACAAGACCCATTCTAAGAGAAGCCATCAAAATAGGAGGAACAGAATTGTTAAGTGCTAATTTTGCTACTGGAAAAGCACTTCCATGAGCAACCATGATAAAAATTAAGATCAATAAATGTTTTAGTGGCAATTTATGAAAAATTAAAAATATTGTTTAAAAGTTTCGTTGATCGATAGAACACCATAATCATTCAATCCACCAATAATTAATTGTAAAGCTACAATTAGAATAAAACCTAAGCCAACATAAACTATCCATAAGTGTTTTTGGATGTAGTTTGCAAGATAAGTTGCCAAAGCACCAGTTAAAACAACTGATAAAATTAATCCAAATATCATAAAGCCAAAATAACCCTTCGCAGCAGCAACAACACCAATTACATTATCAAAGCTAATTGTAATATCAGCAAATAATACTTTACCAATACTTTGAATATATGAAGGCTCTTTAGATTTTTTTGTAATAGATTTAACTTTTTTAATTTCTAGTAAATCTTTTCTTAAATCATTAACAATCCATATTAATAAAAGGCCACCAATGATTTTAATCCAATAAAATTGAAACAGAAATGTTGCAAAAATAGCAAACAAAATTTTAAAAATTAATGCTCCCACTACACCCCAAAGAATTATTTGTTTCCTATTTTTTGGAACAAAGTTTGCCGCAATAGATCCAATGATGACAGCATTATCAGCAGTTAAAATTAAAGTGATAAAAATAATTTTTGTTAAAATGACAAGTTCTTCAATCAAGAAATAAATTTCTCCATTTTATTTAAAGGTCTTAATTCAAGTTTATTTTCTAATAAATTTTTTCTTATAGATTTTGCTGTTTCTAAAGCGCTTAAATTATCCCCATGTATACAAACAGAGTCTATTTCACAAGGTATTTGTTTTCCACTGTGACAATTAATAGACTGAGATTTTACCATTTTTAAAACATGCTTTTTTGCTTCTTCAGGATCAGTGATTAAAGCATGTGGTTTTTTTCTAGATACTAAATTACCATCATCTTCATAATTTCTATCAGCAAAAATTTCACATGCAATTTTTATATTTAATTTTTTTGCAGCTTCTTCCATTTTTGAACCTGTTGGTACAAGATAAATTAAATCTTTGTCAATTTCTTTAATAGCTTTTGCTAAAGTAGTTGAAAGCTCAATGTCTTCACAAGCCATATTATTTAATGCTCCATGAGGTTTGATATGAGAAACTTTATCTCCATTATCCAAAGCTATTTCTTGAAGTATTTCATATTGATCAATTATTAGTTTTCTTACTTCTTCTGAAGTTAAATTCATTCTTTCTCTTCCAAAATTTTTAGGATCATTAAAAGAAGGATGTGCCCCAATACTTACACCATTTTTTTTAGAAATTTTTATAACTTGATCCATTGTTTCTTTATCTCCCGCATGATAGCCGCAAGCAATATTAGCTGAATTTACTATCTTAAGTAAATCAGGATCATACTTATTCGAATGATGTTTTGATTTTTCACCTAAATCACAATTGATATTAATTTCCATAGTATAATAGTTGAAGTATAACATGGCATGATAAAAAATATATCAAATCTTGGTGACGCAGCTTTATATTGTGATTTTGGAACAGAAGTAAATAAAGATATTAATACTGAAGTAATCAGATATTTTAAAAGCATTCAAAAAGAAAATATTACTGGAGTAAATAACTTAACCCCATCTTATAATAAATTAATTGTATCTTTTGATTTGAGAAAAACAAATTTTAAAGATCTAAAGAAATTAATTGAGAATCTTGAAATTAATAATATTGATGATTTAAAAGGTAAAAAAATTGAGATTCCAGTCTGTTGTGATGAAAATTTTTCATTAGATATAAAGAGGCTAGAAGTAAAACTAAAAGCTAGTAAAGAAAAACTTTTTGATAATTTTTTTAAAAAAGAATTTTTTTGCTATATGACTGGTTTTATAGCAGGAATGCCATTTCTTGGAGATCTAGATGAAAATATGCGAGCAAAGCGTCTTGAGACACCTAGAGTAAAAGTACCAAAAGGATCTGTAGGAATTACAGAACAGTTTGCAAATATTTATACGTACGAAAGTCCTGGTGGATGGAATATTATTGGTAATACTCCTTTAAGTATTTTTGATAGCTCAAAAGAAGTGGACCCAAATTTAATTAATCCAGGTGATGCTATTATTTTTAAAAGAATTACTAAAGATCAATATAAAGATTACAATGATTAAAAATTATTTTGAGGTTGTTAGAGCAGGTATAAATACAACATTCCAAGATCAAGGTCGAAAAAATCTTTATCATATTGGAATTCCTTTTAGTGGTGCAATGGATAATAGAAATTATTTGATTGCAAATAAACTAGTAGGAAATAAATTAGATCTTCCGGTATTAGAATTTGCTTATCAGGGTCCTTTATTGAAATATTTTGGGGATAAAATTAATGTTGCTATTACAGGAGATGTAAACTTTACAATCAAAAAAAATAATGATGCAATTAATGGAAATTGTTATGAAACTTTTTCTTTAGAAAATGGTAATGAACTAGATATTACTTCTACAAATAGGTCAGTTTATGGTTATTTAGCCTTCAGTGGAGAATTCGATCTGAAATCACAATGGTCAAGTTATTCAGTTAATACTAAAGCCAACATAGGTTCAAATGATGGTAAAAAATTACAAGTTAATCAAAAAATAAATATTCTTAAAATCAATCAAAATTTAAAAGATAAAAAGTTAAATTATATAAACACAAAAATAGAAAACATTAGAGTAATTAAAGGTACCAATTTTCATTATTTTTCTAATCAAGGAAAAAAAATTTTCTTTGAAAAAGAATTTATTATTTCTAAATTATCTGATCGTATGGGCATGAGACTGGAAGGCTCGAAAATAGAAAATATAGTTAATACAAATATAAAATCTGAAGGTTTAATAAAGGGTGTTGTTCAAGTGCCAGCTGATGGAAATCCAATTATTATGTTTTCTGATCATGGTACGATTGGCGGATATCCTAAAATAGGAGTAGTAATAAGTGCAGATTATGACAAATTAGTACAATTAATACCTGGTTCAAAAATTAAATTTAAAGAAGTCGAATTATCTAGTGCAGAGACTTTATTTAGATTATATGACTTAGAAACTCAAAATTTAATTTCTCAAATTTAATGAATTTAATTAAAAATCTACCTGGCCCTTTTTTAGTTTTTTTAGGAGCTGTCAGTCTAAGTTTTGGTGGTTTGATTGTTAAATCTTTTGAAGGATCGACTCTTTGGCAAATTTTATTTTGGAGATCTTTTTTTTTTATAATTGTAATAAGTATTTTTCTTCTAATAAGTTATAAAAAGACTGTTTTTAGTGCACTTTACAAGTCTGGATTTCCAGGTTTAGTTGGAGGTGTTATTCTATCTATTGGCTTTGCAAGTTATGTTTTTGCCATGTATGAAACAACTGTTGCTAATGCTAATTTTATAATTCAAACACAAACTTTATTTCTTGCAATTTTCGGATATGTTTTTTTAAAAGAAAAAATTTCGAAACTTACGCTTACTTGTATTATTATTGCAGTGTTTGGTATTCTTTTAATGTTAGGTGGCTCTGTTTCACCAGGTCAAATGACAGGAAACCTAGTTGCATTTATTATGCCTATTTCTTTTGCAATTTTAATATTGATTGTAAGAAAATTTCCAGAGGTAGATATGATTCCGCTCCAGTTAGTTGCAGGTATTTTTGCAACATTAATTGGTTTAGCCATGTCACCAACAATTATAATATCATCTAATGATATTTTTTTAGGTTTTTTAGCAGGTTTTTTCCAAGTTGGATTTGGTTTTATATTTATAACAATTGGTGCCAGATCAACACCATCAGCTTTTGTAGGAATAATAATGTTAACAGAAGCTGTATTAGGACCACTTTGGGCTTGGTTATTTGTAAACGAAAATCCACCAATTTTTGTTCTGATTGGAGGATCAATAGTTATAACAGCAGTTGTAATACAATTTTTGAATAAATTTATTAATAAACAACAGACACAATAAACATTTAAGTTTATTTAAATTTATGCTATAGATTGATTTAACGGGAGAGACTACAGGATATTGTAGCGCCGAAGGAGCAACCACCCAGGAATCTCTCAGGCAAAGGGGACCGTAACATATTAACTCTGGAAAGAGATTAAATTCTCGCCGAAGGAGCAAAACTCTCAGGCAAATATACAGATGGGGATTAAGAGTTAATATGAATATAAAAGAAACATCTTTAATAAACTTACACAAATCACAAGGAGCGAAACTTGTAGAATTTGCAGGCTATAATATGCCTATTCAATATTCTGAAGGTATCTTAAAAGAGCATAAATTTACTAGATCTAATTGTGGAGTTTTTGATGTCTCACATATGGGCCAATTATTTATCTATGGTGAAGATAGTTTAACCAAAGATCTTGAAAAAATATTTCCTATAGACCTACAAAACTTAAAAAAAAATCAAAGCAAGTATTCATTTCTAATGAATGAAAATGGAGGCATTTATGATGATTTAATCATCACTAAAATTAATAAGGGCTACTTAGTAATTTTAAATGCAGCATGCAAAAATAATGATTATAAAATTATCAAAGAAAAATTAAATGATAACTATAAGTTGGAACTAAAAAAAGACTTATCATTAATTGCACTACAAGGACCTGATGCTAACAATATTCTTGGAAAAATTTTACCAGATATTAAAAATTTGAGATTTATGCACGGAGGAGAATTTAAATTTGACAATTTTAACATTTATATCACTAGGTCTGGTTATACTGGTGAAGATGGGTTTGAAGTTTCAATTCCAAACGAGATTGCTGAAAACTTTACAAAAGTTTTACTCGATAATGGATCAAAATTAATTGGTTTAGGTGCAAGAGATACTTTACGCTTAGAAGCAGGACTTTGTTTATATGGAAACGATATAGATATTGATACTACTCCTATAGAAGCAAATTTAAAATGGGCTATTTCTAAAAAAAGAATTGATGATCAATACCCAGGTTCTGAAATTATAAAAAAACAGATTGAATTAGGGGTAAAAAAATTAAGAGTTGGTATAAAGCCTGATTCAAAAGTTATAGCTAGAGCTAATACAAAAATATTTAATGAAGAAAATAAAGAAATTGGGAAAATTACTAGCGGTACATTTGGCCCAAGTGTAGAACACCCAATATCGATGGGTTATGTTGATAGTAATTATTCTTCAATAGATACAAAGATATTTTTAGAAATTAGAGGAAAAAAAGTTTCTGCAAATATTTGTAAATTGCCATTTTATCAAAAAAATTATGTAAAGGAGGTGTAAATGTCTGAGGTAAAATTTTCGAAAGAACATGAATGGATTAAACTTGAAGGGGAGGTTGCAATTGTAGGAATTACAAAACATGCAACTGAAATGCTAGGAGATATTGTTTTTGTAGAGCTCCCTGAAAAAGGATCTAGTATAGAAAAAGATGGCACAGCTGGTGTAGTTGAGTCTACAAAAGCTGCTAGTGATGTTTATACTCCTGTGAGTGGAGAAATTATTGATACTAATCAAACTATAGTAGATGATCCTGCAAAAATTAATGAGGATCCAGAGGGAGCTGCTTGGTTTTTTAAAATGAAAATGAAAGATTCTTCTGAGATGGATAGTTTAATGAATAAAGAAGAATACGATAAGTTTGCGAAAGAAAGTAGTAGTTAAATGTTAAAAAATGCTCAAAAAGATTTTATTCGAAGACATATAGGCCCTTCTGAAAAAGAACAAGCTAAGATGCTTCAAGATCTAGGATATAAAAACTTAGATGAGCTTATAGAAAAAACTGTGCCTGAAAAAATTCTTTTAAAAGATAGTTTGGAAATTGGAGATCCTAATTCAGAATACAAAGCGCTCAGAAAACTAAAAAATATTTCAAAAAAGAATAAAATTTTTTCAAGTTTTATAGGGATGGGATATTATGGAACAAATACACCTTATGTAATCTTAAGAAATATATTAGAGAATCCAGGCTGGTATACTTCGTATACACCCTACCAACCTGAAGTTGCTCAAGGAAGACTTGAAATGTTGCTAAATTTTCAACAGATGATTATTGATTTTACAGGTATGGATATAGCAAATGCTTCTCTTTTAGATGAAGGTACTGCAGCTGCAGAAGCGATGGGACTGAGTTATAGAGTTTCAAAAACAGATACTAAAAAGGTATTTGTTTCAAAAAATTGTCATCCACAAACTATAGATGTTATTAAAACTAGAGCTGAACCGTTAGGATTAGAAATATTGGTTGGAGATGAAGATAAAGATATAAATGAAAATATTATTTGTGGAATTATTCAATATCCTGGAACTTTAGGTGATATAAAAGATCCTAGTGAAGCTATTAGTAAAATTCATAAAAATAATGGTAAAGCAGTTTTAGCATGTGATTTACTTGCTTTAGCAAAACTTAAAACACCTGCTGAACTAGGAGCCGATATAGCTGTAGGAAGTTCTCAAAGATTTGGAATTCCAATGGGTTATGGAGGTCCTCATGCAGCATTTTTTGCTACAAAAGATGAATATAAAAGATCGATGCCTGGAAGAATAGTTGGTGTTTCAGTTGATAGACACGGTAAAAAGGCATTTAGGTTGGCTCTTCAAACTAGAGAACAACATATTAGAAGAGATAAGGCTACTAGTAATATTTGTACAGCTCAAGCTTTGCTTGCAATAGTCTCAGCAGCTTACGCAATTTATCATGGACCAAAAGGAATAAAAAAAATTGCAGAGACTGTTTCACAGCTTACTAAAAACTTTGCTGATAAAATAAAACAGTCTGGTTATGATCTCTATTCAAATGAATTTTTTGATACTGTAACAGTAAAAACTTTAGATCAAACAGATAAAATTTATAAGAATGCTTTAGATCAAGGAGTAAATATTAGAAAAGTTAATTCCGAGTTATTAGCAGTTTCTTTTGACGAAAGAAAAAATTTATATAGAGCAAATCAATTATTAAAAATATTTAATTGTTCAGAGACAATAAAAGAAACAATGAATGAAAGCCTTTCAAATTTGCCAAAAAAACTTTTAAGAACTTCTACTTATTTGGATCACCCAGTATTTAATAGTTATCATTCAGAAACTGAAATGCTTAGATATTTAAAAAGATTAGAAGATTCTGATATTGCTTTAAATAGAACAATGATAGCTCTTGGATCTTGTACTATGAAGTTAAATGCAGTTTCAGAAATGATTCCAGTAACATGGCAAGAATTTTCACAACCTCATCCATTTTCACCAGTAGAACAAATGGAAGGATATAGAGAGCTTTTTACTGATTTAAAAAATTGGCTAAGATCAATTACAGGTTTTTCTGGCGTTTCACTTCAACCTAATGCTGGAGCTCAAGGTGAATTTACTGGATTAATGGTGATTAGAAAATTTCATGAAAAAAATGGTGAATTAAATCGTAATGTTTGTTTAATTCCAAGTTCTGCTCATGGCACTAATCCTGCTAGTGCTCAAATGGTAGGAATGAAAGTTGTTGTTGTTAAATGTGATGAATATGGAAATGTAGATTATGAAGATTTAAAGAAAAAGGCTGAGGAACATTCTGAAAATTTAGCTGCATTAATGGTAACATACCCATCAACACATGGTGTTTTTGAAGAAAAAATAATTGATATATGTGACTTGATACATAAACATGGTGGTCAAGTCTATATGGATGGAGCAAATCTGAATGCTTTAGTAGGAATTGCAAAACCAGGAAAATTTGGTCCAGATGTATGCCATATAAATTTACATAAGACTTTTTGTATTCCTCATGGTGGAGGCGGACCAGGAATGGGTCCGATTGCTTGTAAAAAGCATTTAGAAATATTTTTACCCAAACATCCAGTGATCAAAGACTGTGGCCCAGCTTCAGGAATAGGTGCAGTTTCTGCAGCTCCTTGGGGAAGCTCTAGTATTTTATCTATATCATGGATGTACATCAAAATGATGGGATCAGAAGGTTTAAAAAAAGCATCTCAAGTAGCAATTTTAAATGCAAATTATATTGCTCATAAGTTAAAAAATTCATTTCCTATTTTATATAAGGGAAAAAACGGTAATGTTGCACATGAGTGCATTATCGATATTAGAAAAATAAAAACTGATACTGGTATCACAGAAGAAGATATAGCCAAGCGGCTTATTGATTTTGGTTATCATGCCCCAACAATGTCTTGGCCAGTTACTGGAACGATGATGATAGAGCCTACGGAGAGTGAAAGTTTAAACGAAATCAATAGATTTTGTTCTGCACTCCAAAAAATTAAACAAGAAATTGATAAAGTTCATTCAGGTGATTATGATAAAGTGGATAATCCACTTAAAAATGCGCCACATACACACGTTGAATTAAGTTCAAACAAATGGGAACATAAGTATGAAAGGGAAGAAGCTGCATATCCTTCTGAAATTTTAAAAACTGTTAAATATTGGCCACCAGTTGCAAGAGTAGACAATGTTTATGGTGATAAAAATTTATTTTGTACTTGCCCATCTATGGAAGAGTACGAAGATTCAGCAGCTTAAAGTTTTTACAAATGAAAATAGCTGTAGTTGGTTCAGGTATATCAGGTTTGAGTGCAGCTTATTATTTATCTAAAAAACATCATGTAGACCTTTTTGAGAAAGAAGATCATTTTGGGGGACACTCTTATACAATTGATTTATTTTTTGATAAAAAAAAAGTCTCTGTAGATATTGGATTTATTGTTTTTAATTTTCAAACTTATCCAAACTTAATTAATTTTTTTAAAGAAAATGATATTCAACTAGAAAAAAGCAATATGTCTTTTTCTGTGTCAGTAGATAATACTAGTTTTGAATATTGTGGAAAAAACTTGAGTGGAATTTTCTCTAATAAGTGGAATTTATTTAATTTAAATTTTTTAAAAATGTTTTTTGACATACTTAGATTTTATAAAAAAAGTGATCAAATCTCTATTTCAGACAAAAAAATAACTTTAGGTGAATACTTGAAAATTAATAAGTTGTCCCAACCGTTTATTGATTACCATATAGTACCAATGGTATCAGCCATATGGTCTATGCCACCTTATGAAGCTAGTAAAATGCCAATAACTTTTTTTTTAAAGTTTTTTCAAAATCATGGTCTGTTTAAGTTAAAGAATAGGCCTCAGTGGTTTACTGTTTCTAATAGGAGCAAAACTTATGTTAATAAGATAATTTCTCAAATTAGTGGTGAACATTATAAAAACTATAAAGTAACAAAAATTAAAAGAAAACCATCTGGACTAGATTTGTATTATGGTGAAGAAAATGAATTTTTTGATTATGAAAAAATAGTAATTGCTACACACGCTGATGAAGCTTTAAAATTAATTGAAAATCCAACAGATAATGAGAAAAATATTCTTTCTAATTTTAAATATAAAGAAAATATTGCATATATTCATACAGACGAAAAAGCTATGCCAAAAAATAAAAAAAATTGGTGTTCTTGGAATTCATCAATTGATAATAAAAACATAGATAATAGCTCAATTACTTATTGGTTAAATCTTTTACAAAATTTAAAGTGTGATGAAAATATTTTTTTAACTCTTAATCCTTATTTTGAAATTGACCAATCTAAGATATTAAAAAAAGTGAAGTTTACACATCCTTATTATGATCAAAAAACATTAGATACTCAATTGGAACTATCTAAATTACAAAATGAAAAAAATTTACTTTTTTGCGGAAGTTATTTTGGTTATGGATTTCATGAAGATGGAATAAAATCATCTATAGAAATGTTGAAAAATCTTGATGTCTAATTCTTTTATATACAATGGATCAGTAATTCATAAACGTTTTAAACCAAAAGAGCATTTTTTTAAGTATAAAGTTTTCTCATTATTAATAGATCTATCTGAGCTTAAATCTATTGATCAAAAAATTATTTTTTTTTCTTTAAACAGATTTAATTTGATTAGTTTTTATGAAAAAGACCATGGAAATCGTGATGGTTCATCATTAGTTGATTGGGTTAAACTTAATTTAAAGAATAATAATATTAAAACTGAAAATATTAAAATAAAACTTTTGTGTTATCCAAGAATATTTGGTTATGTTTTTAATCCTTTAAGTATTTTCTTTATATATGATAACAAAGAAAAATTAATTTCTATTTTATATGAAGTTAAAAATACATTTGGAGAACAACACACCTATATATTTAGAGTAGACAGTGAAATTAATTTAATACAAAATAATTGCTTTAAAAAATTTCATGTATCTCCTTTTATAGAAATGAATTGTAAATATTTTTTTAAAATATTGAAACCTAGTGAAAAGTTATCAGTTATTATAGATCAATACGATGAAAAAGGTAAAATCCTATTTGCTTCTCAAGATGGCATAAGATCTGATTTAACTAGTAATCAATTACTTAAATCATACCTAAAACACCCATTAATGACATTTAAAGTTATTTCAGCGATACATTTTGAAGCGTTTAAATTATGGATTAAAGGAATAAAGTTTGTCAAAAAAAAATTTAAAATTAAAAATAATATAACAGTAGAAAATTAATGTTTTTAAATAAGACTGCAGATAGATTAGTTTTCAAATTTTTAAAAAAAATTGATTATGGTTATATGGAAATAACCACATTTAATGGAAAACTTTTAAAATTTGGAAATCCTGAAGAAATACTAAAAGCAAATATAGTTATTAAAGACCCTAGTTTTAATTATAATTTAATAAGAGGAGGTAGTATCGCATTTGCTGAAAGTTATATGAGAGGTGAATTTGAAACTAATAATTTATCAAATTTAATTGAGATTACTGCTAGAAATATAGAAATTATTTATCAGTTTTCTGGCTTACTTGATTTTCCAATTTTAAATTTTGTTAAAAATCAAATAATTAAAAACACTAAAAGTAGAAGTAAAGAAAATATTGCTAAACATTATGATTTAGGAAATGATTTTTTTTCTTATTGGTTAGATGATACACTTACTTATTCAAGTGCAATTTTTGATGATAAATCAAAAAATCTCGCTGATGCTCAGATTAATAAATATCAAAAATTAATTGATTTAATTAAACCTAACAGTGGAGATAAAGTTTTAGAAATTGGATGTGGATGGGGTGGATTTGCAGAATATCTGGGTAAAAAATATGATGTCAAACTTGATTGTATTACTATTTCTAAAAAGCAATATGAATATGCAAAAGAAAGAATTTACAAATGTGGATTAAATGAAAAAGTTAATATTGAAATAAAAGATTATCGTGATCTGCAAGGAAAATATAATTCTATAGCTTCTATTGAAATGATCGAAGCTGTTGGACAAAATTATTTAGAAAGATATTTTAAAACTATTAAAGATAATTTGTCTATTGATGGTAAAGCAGCAATTCAAGCCATTACAATAGATGATAGTTTATTTGATAGATATAAAAATAAACAAGATTTTATTCAAAAATATATTTTTCCTGGAGGCTTTTTACCTAATAAAAATAGTATCAATAGATATGTTTCTGATAACGGACTAACAATAAACTCTTATGTTTCGTATGCCGACCATTATGCAAACACATTGTCAATGTGGAGAAATGAATTTATTAAAAAATGGAAATTAATTAAAAATCAAGGATTTGATTTAACTTTTAAAAGAATGTGGGAGTTTTATCTTTCATACTGTGAAGCCGGATTTAAGTCAAAAAATATAGATTTAATTCAATTCTCAATGCAAAACAAATAATAATTATAAGATTTATTTATGCGACATATAAAAATTATTAAATCAATTATATTGATAATTTCTGTTTTCTTAACTACAAGTTGCTCAAATAATAGTGCAATGAAACCAGAAGATTTTAAAAATAAAGAACCAAGATTAATTATAGAAGAATATTTATCAGGAAATATAAAAGCTTGGGGTGTTTTGCAAAATAGATCAGGTAAAGTTACTAGACAATTTTCTGCAGATTTAAATGGTACTTGGGATGGGAAAGAACTAATTCTTAAAGAAAAATTTAATTGGGATGATGGAGAAATTCAAGATAGAGAATGGAAAATTAATAAAATAGATGATCATAATTATGAAGGTACTGCTGGAGATGTAGTAGGTAAAGCTATAGGTTATTCTTATGGACCTGCTTTTAAATTCGAGTATGTTCTTTTAGTTCCTGTCAAAGGTAGAGAATTAAAAATTACTTTTGATGACTGGATATTTAAACAAGATGAAAGAGTTGCAATAAATAGAGCTATTATGACTAAGTTTGGATTTAAAGTGGCTGAACTAACAGTAGTATTTGTAAAAGACTAATTTTTTGAGTTAATGATAATCATTCTCAAAAAAAGTTTGCAATTGATTATCATTAGCTAACAATTTTGTTGCAATTTAATTCACAAAAAATATTACTTGGGTATGGATATTCAAAACTATAGTTGTAAAAAATGTGGATTAACTATCACGTCTGTATGCTCTAAGTGTGATAAAGTTGTAGATGTGAAAGTTCTTGATAACGGATGTATTGTCCAGCAAACAAAATGTGGCGATTGCGCAAATGTTCCTGTTATTAAAGACGTTTGTTCTCAACAAAAAGCTTAATTTTTTTTTTGATATTTCGTAAGTTTTCCAATTAAAGCAAAATAAATTTTATTTGGCAAAAAACTTAAAATCTTAAGAATTATTGTAAGTGATTTTGGAAAATGAATCTCAAAAACATTTTTATTTATTAAACCATCATATATTTGATCTGCTGCATACTCTGGTGTTTTTAAAAAAGGCATTTTAAAATCATTTTTATCTGTCATTGGTGTTTTAATGAATCCAGGAGATACTAAACAAATACGGACATTTGATCTTTTGAAATCAAAATACAAACTTTCAGCTAAATTATTTAACGCTGACTTAGAAGGGCCATAGCCAGTAGAATTTGGTAGTCCTCTATACCCTGCTATTGAAGAAACAATAGTAATTATACCATTTTTTTTTATCCTTAAAATATTGTTCAACAGCCTTGATGCTATTTACTGTTCCAAAAAAATTTACTTTAAATACTTCTTCCATTTGTTCCACATCTACATCCTTTTCTTTTTTGGGATTCCAAGTACCAGTAGAAAAAAAACAAATATCTATATTGTTATACTTATTTTTTATTTCATTAAACGTATCCATGCACTTATTTTTATTGGTTACATCTAATGGAAAAGCTGAGATATTTTCATATTTATTTGAAAGTTCAATAAGCAATTCTGTTCTTCTTGCTGATACAGCAACATTCCATCCATTACTTGCAAATTTTATTGCTAAGGCTTTACCGATTCCTGTGCTTCCTCCAGTAATCCAAATAGTTTTTTTATTCATTTTTTGATATGTATATTATTAACATGTTTAAAAATAAAATTTTAACTTTTATATTGTTTCTTTTTGTCACTTTTACTGCTTCATTAATTGGAAGTGTGACTACAATAAATTTCAAAGAACCTT
>CACEIY010000015.1 GCA_902559635.1 uncultured Pelagibacteraceae bacterium
CAAGATTAATATTATTTTCTAACTCATATTTTAATTTCATTTCTTTTTTTGAATTACAAATTTCAATTAGATCATTAAAAGAATTTATTAAAATTTTTTTATCTACTTTAGTTTTAGTTTGTAATTCTGGTTTAGCTTTTATTTCCTGTGCAACATTTTTGATTTGATTGATAGTTTCTGTTTGTTTTAATTTTGAAGTAATTTTCAATTCATCATCTTGATTTTTTTTAGCTAGACTACTAAGATTAATTTCATTTTTTGGCTTAGATCCACTTAAGTATATTAATCTCATTAAAAACATTTCGATTGATAAATGTTGATTAGAAACAATATCCAATTCTTCAAGGGACTTAATAGTAAATTGCCAAAATAAAATTAATATATCATTATCTATCTTACTTGAAATTTCTTTTATTTGATTAAATTCGTCATCATTTAAAGAAAAATTTGTACTTTCGAGAGTTAATGAATTTATATTTTTGAAATAATAAAGAATTTCTAAGAAATCATTAATAAATATTTTAGGCTCTATACCCTGATTATAAATTTTTCTATAAGCTTCTATTGTTTTATTTTCTTCACCTTTTAAAATTAACTGAAAAAGTTCGATTAATTTTGATTTGTCGAAATATCCAAATATTTTTTGAGCTGAGCTCAAATCAAGCTCCTGATTATTATTTAAACTTAATATAGCTCGATCTAACAAAGATAAAGCATCTCGCACAGAACCCTCAGAAATTTTTACAATTAATTTTAAAGCTTCGTCATTAACTTTGCCACTTTCTTTATCTTTAATTTTTTTTATATATTCAAATAATTCTGAAGATTTAATTCTAGGTAAATCAAATCTTTGACATCTAGAAACGACTGTAATTGGGATCTTTTTAATTTCCGTAGTAGCAAATATAAATTTTAAATATTCTGGAGGTTCTTCTAATGTTTTTAATAAAGCATTAAAAGCTTGCTTACTTAGCATATGAACTTCATCAATAATAAAAATTTTAAATTTTGAAGATGTGGGGCCATATCTGGAAAATTCTATTAAATCTCTTACATCATCAACCCCAGTTTTGCTTGCAGCATCCATCTCCAAAACATCTATATGACTTGAATTTGCAATAGCTTCACAGTTTTCACAAAAATTTTCTTTACAAAGATTTTCTGAACCATTTAAACAATTTAAAGATTTCGCAACAATTCTTGCAATTGTCGTCTTTCCAACTCCACGTATACCTGTGAAAAGATATGCATTTGGAACTTTATTTACCTTTATAGAATTAATTATAGTCTCTGAAACAACATCTTGACCTATTAGATCATCAAAAATTTGAGGTCTATATTTAAGAGCAAGAACTTTTGAGTTTTTATTCATTGTTAATACCTAGGAGACTAGAACCTGGATAAACTCGCTTTACTAGTGCTATCTTTCGATCCTCCTAGGGTTCAAGGAGCCTCCACCTCTAGCCTCCAAAACTATTATAGCAGTAATATTTTCTAATCTACAAGAAAAGATTAAGTTTTTTTATCTCTGACAGGATCAGCCTCAAATACACCTAAGATATGAAAATCCTGCGTATGTAATTCTAAGTCCTTTAAAGACTTTTGTACTTTTGTATCTTCAATATGCCCATCTAAATCACATAAAAAAAAGAAAGAATCAAAAGAGTTAATCTCAGGATAACTTTGAAGTTTAGTTAAATTTACTCCATTAATAGCGAATCCGCCTAATGATTGATAAAGAGCAGCTGGTTTACTTTTTAGTTTAAATAAAAAAGATGTAATATATTTTTTTTGATCAAGTTCAGGTTGAAAAATTTTTTTACCCATTACTAAAAATCTTGTAAGGTTACCTGGCTCATTTTCAATATTTTTTGCAATAATTTCTAATCCATATGTTTTTGCACTCAAAGAAGATGCAATAGCTGCCTCATATTTTTTTTTATTTTTTGATATCATTTCAGCAGATCCAGCTGTATCGGCTCTCACATGTTCATTCAGATTATTTTCTTTTATAAATTTTGAACATTGTGACAAAGCTTGTCCATGAGAATATACATCTTTGATATCAGTTATTTTAGTTCCTTGTAGAGCTAATAAATTGTGTTCTATTTTTTGAAAATACTCAGAATAAATATTTAACCTATATTTAAATATTAAATATTCTATTCCTATATTTCCAGTAATTCTATTTGACTCAGGTATAACTATTCTAGCATTCTCATCATTTAATGCTTTTAAAAAACACTCATCAAAAGTTTTACAAGGAATGATTTCTGCTTTTGGGTCTATAGATAATGATGCTAAATGAGAATAAGCACCATAAGTTCCTTGAAAATAAATTTTACTCATAATTATTTATATTCTATTATTTTTTTTATAGCCAGGTAATCTTCTTTGGTATCAATGCCAATAGGAGATGAATTAGCCTGAGCAACATTTATATCTATATTGTTATCTAGAGCCCTTAACTGTTCAAGTTTATTATCCAATTCATTTTTGGATTGATTAAATGAAACAAAATTTTTTAAAGTTTCAACTTCATAACAATAAATGCCGATATGATGAAAGATATTTTCTTTTTTTTCAATATTTCTAAAAAAATTATCCGCTAATGGAAATTGATTTTGTTCAAAAGACTCTTTGGTTTTTACCTTAACAATATTTTGATTCTCATACATTTTAATATCAGAAATTTTCGCTGCTAAAGTACCAATTCTGGTTTTTTTATTATTTTTCATATTATTATATAATTTTTTAATATCTTCGATATCAATCTCTGGCTCATCTCCTTGAATATTCATAATCAAATCAATGTTTTTTCTATCTAATATTTTTAATGCCTCATAAATTCTATCTGTTCCAGTTTTAGGTTTTTTGCTAGTTAAAATAGCATTTCCACCATTCATTTTAACATCCTCAGCAATTTCCTTATCTTCAGCTGCCACTATAACCTCTCCGATATTGGCTTTTTCAGCTCTTTTAAAAACATGGGAAATTATTGATAACCCATTAATCTTTAATAAGGGTTTCCCTGGCAATCTAGTTGCTGATAATCTTGAAGGTATTATAACTAATGTTTTCATTGAATTTATAATTTATTTTAGATTATAAAGAGGGGCAAAATTGTACAGTAAATTTTATACAATTTTTAATTTATAATGTTATACGTTCATTAAAATTTACAAATAATGGATTCTTTTGAAATTAATAAAATAATTGCAGCAGTTATTTTGGTTGTGGTCCTTGTAGTAGGAATTGATAAATTATCAACTTTCATATTTCATGTAGATAAGCCAGAAACCCCTGGGTACACTATAGAAGTTGAACAAGTAGCATCAACAACTACAGCTGAGGAAAAAGTTGACATTGTAAGTTTATTAGCAATGGGTGACATTGCTCATGGAGAAAAACAATTTAAAAAATGTAAGGCATGCCATAGTATTAAGCAGGGTGGTGGAAATAAAATAGGTCCTAAACTTTGGAATGTAATGTTTCGACCAGCTGGATCTATAACTGATTATAATTATTCAAAGGCTTTATCTTCATATAGTAAAGAATGGAACTGGGAAGAAATGAATGGTTTTTTAATTAAGCCTGCAAAATGGATACCAAACAATAAAATGGGTTTTGCGGGTTTAAAATCTGAAAAGGACAGGGCATCTGTAATTTTATATTTAAATCAAAATAGCGATAATCCTAAGCCATTACCTTAATTTATTAAAACAATATAATAAAATACTTTTTTGAACATGCACTCTGTTTAGTGCTTGTTGCCAAACTTTAGAGTTTTTACTTTCAAAAACCTTTTCGTCTACCTCTTTTCCTCTAGGTAAACAATGAAGAAAAATAAAATTTTTTTTTGCAAAATTGATTAATTTTTTATCAATCTTAAATTTTTTAAAATGATTTAATTTTTTAATCTTATTAACCTTATCGTTCATTGATATTACTTTATCTGAAAAAATAACATCAGCTCCTGTAACTGCTTTTTTTGAATCGTTATAAATAAAAATTTTATTTTTATTGCTTTTGATATAACTCAAAATTTTTTTATTTGGCTGATAGTTCTTTGGACAACCAATATTTAATTTAAAAGAAAATTTTATAGAGGCTGCAATTAAAGAGTTTAATACATTATTAGAGTCTCCAATCCATGTAATATTCAATTTTGATATTGGTTTTTTTTTAATTTCTTCAACAGTAAAGACATCAGATAAAATTTGAGTAGGATGAGATGAAGGACTTAATCCGTTTATAATTGGTATTGATAAATGTTTTTTAAATTCCTCTAACTTTTTATCACTATCAGTTCTTAACATAAAAGCATTTCCAAAATTAGATAATATTTTAGCAGTATCTTCTATGCTCTCACCACCTTTTGATAAGTGTAACTCATCTGATCTCAGTGTTAGAGTGCTTCCACCAAGCTGTTTTATAGCTAAATAAAAACTTAATCTTGTTCTTAAGCTAGACTTTTCAAACATTTGAATAAGCATTTTGCCTTTTAATGGTGCATCTTTATCACTTTCTAAGGTATTTAATTTAGCTCTTTTTTGTTTTCTTTTTTTTGCATCAATCAATATTTTTCTTAAATCTTTGGCAGGAATATCTTTTAAATGAAGAAAATGTTTCATCTTAATTTATTTCTGAACAAACTTTATTAATGATTTTTAAAGCTCTATCTATCTCATTTTTTTTAACATTTAAGGGAGGCAAAATTCTAACAACATTTTCAGCAGCACGTATAGCCAACAATCTATTATCCATTAGTTTTTTTATAAACTTCGTCTGATTGTTATAAAGCTGTATTCCAATTAATAAACCTCTTCCTCTTATCTCTTTAATAACATTAGGATATTTTTCTTTAATCTTGGTAAGATTTATTAAAAAATATTTTGAAATTCTTTTAACATTATTTAAAAATTTATTACTTGAAACTATATCCATTACAGTATTTCCAACAGCCATGGCTAATGGATTTCCTCCAAAAGTTGAGCCATGGGTGCCAGGAGTCATTCCTGATGCAACTTTTTTATTCATTAAAACTGCACCTATTGGAAAACCACCTCCAATTCCTTTTGCTATCGGAACTATGTCAGGTTTTACTTTTGAATTTTCAAATGCAAAAAAGTCACCTGTTCTACCAATACCACATTGAACTTCATCTAATATCAATAATATCTTTTTTTTGTTACAAATATTTCTTAAATATTTTAAACATTTAACAGGTATGGGTTTAATCCCTCCTTCTCCCATTATAGTTTCTACCATTATTGCAGCTGTATTTTTTTTAATTTTATTTTTTAGATTTGGAAATCTGGGTTTATAATCTTTAAAATCAATATGATCAAATCCTGGAACTTTAGGTCCAAAACCCTCTGTCATCTTTTTTGACCCACTAGCAAAAATTGTAGCAATTGTTCTGCCATGAAAAGAATTTTTAATACACAAAATTCTGTTTTTATTAGGTTTGCCAATAGAATAAAAATATCTTCTAGCAACTTTTATTGCTGCTTCGGTTGCTTCTGCTCCACTATTTTGAAAAATTACATAATCAGCAAATGTTTTTTTACACAACTTTTTAGCTAATTTTTCTCCCTCTGGAATTTGAAAAGCATTAGAAACATGCCAAAGTTTTTTTGATTGACCATTTATAGTTTTAACTAATTTTGAATGAGCATGACCTAAAGAATTAACAGCAATACCTTGAACAAAATCTAAATATTTTTTTCCATTAGTTGAAAATAAGTAACTGCCTTTACCTTTTACAAATGCAATTTTTTTTCTATTATAATTTTTTGCTAAATAGCTCATAATTTTTTTTTTAAAAACTTTGTATAAACAAAATTATTAAATACAAGTCAGGATTGAATATTTGTTAAATAATCATATTCATTTATTGTTGATAACTGCAAATAATTACTTGTTTATTAAAAAATAGTATCAGTATATTGTGTATTTAAAATTAATAAACACATTATATAGTTTTTATGAGTTGGACTGAAGAGAAGGTAGCAAAATTAAAAGAATTATGGGGTAAAGGAAATACTGCCTCTGAAATAGCAAATATTATCGGAGGGATTTCTAGAAATGCAGTTATTGGTAAAGCACACAGATTAAATCTTTCTGCAAAAATTAAAACTAGAACTGCAACATCTAACCAAGATTTTGAATCTTCTATAGAAAATAAAAAAATTAAATCAAGAAAAGGAAGAAGAAATAAATTTAGATCATTAATAATTGAAAAAAATTTTGAACCAGAAAATCCTAAACAATTAGAAGAATTAGACGAAAACTCTTGCAAATGGCCTATTGGTCATCCTGATGAAAAAGACTTTTATTTTTGCGGAAGATCTTCATTAAAAGATTTTTCATATTGTAAACTTCATTTGCTATATGCCTATCAGCCTAAAGGTAAAAAAGAAGACTCATCAGATAAAGAAGAAGTTCCAGAGTTTATAGAGAAAAAAATTCGATCTGCGTAAAAAAATAATTAACTTTCTATATTTTCTTTAGGGTTATATTTTTCTGTAGAAAACTGTCCACCTTCTCTCCACATATAAGCATATTTTTTTACCTCAATATCAAAGTATCTTTTGCTTGGAGATCCTATATCAAAATTATTTTTATATTTACCTGATAAAACATTATCATATTTAAGAAGTCTTAATTGATCTTCTGTTAAAGGTGGATTTGGAAACAATTGAAAAAATTTTGCAGAAATCTTTGCTAGAAGAAATGGAAAAGGGACTAACAATCTTTTTTTATTAGTTAATTTTAACAATTTCTCAAGAACTTCTTTAAAAGTGATCACTTCTGGTCCCACACATTCAATTATTTTTGAATTAATATTACTAGAAATAATATGATAAATAGTATCTGTTAAATCAGAACAATGAATCGGAGTAAATTTTGTTTTTCCAGAGTAATATAATGGAAAAATAGGTAAAATATTTAATAAAGACATGAGATTACAAGTAAAGTTATCTGATGAACTATAAACTACAGATGGCCTAAGTATCGTTGCTAAAGGAAAATTTTTTAATATATTTTTCTCTCCTTCAAGTTTACTTTTTGCATAATTGCTATCTAATGCATCATTAATTCCTAATGCTGAGACATGAATAAAATTTTTTAATTTATATTCTTTTGAAAGTTTAGCTAAAATGGATGGAAATAAACTATGAATGTTATAAAAAGTATTTCCTTTATTTTTTTCAGATAAAATACCAACTAAATTTATGCATAAATCTGTTTTTTCGAAAAGCGATCTAATTTTTTGCTCTTCATAAATATTTGACTCTACTATATCAATATATCCAGCATTTCCTTGGGTTTTAATGATGTAGCTCTTTTGATGAATATTCCTGGTTACTACTGTAACTCTAACATCATTTTTTGTTAATTTTCTAACTAAATGTCTTCCTATTTGACCGCTACCGCCAAAAATTAGACAATTTTTAGGTTTCATATATATATCTTTAAAAATGAGTATCGATATTAAACTTCACAAAACTGACTTACCAGATGATTTAAATTTAGGCAATGTAATAGCTGTGGATGGAGAATTTATGGGTTTAAACGTAAGAAGAGATCCTCTTTGCTTATTGCAAATCTCTAGTGGAAACTCTGATGCTCATATAGTACAACTAGATCGATCAGCATATAAAGCTCCTAATCTCACAAACTTATTATCAGATGAAAAAATCACAAAAATTTTTCATTTTGGAAGAGCAGATATTGCACATATCAAATATTATTTAAAAATAGACACTAAAAATATACTCGATACAAAAATTGCCTCAAAATTAGCAAGGTCTTATTCTGAAAGTCATTCTTTGAAAACTTTAATTAAAGAATTTATAAATATTGACATTAGCAAACAATTTCAAAATTCTGACTTTGGAGGTGAGTTGACACCAGCCCAGTTAAAATATTGTGCGAATGATGTAATATATCTTCATAAAATTCACGATGAATTGATTAAGATTCTCGATAGAGAAAACAGAACAGAACTTTATAAAGAATGTCTCAGATTTTTAAAAACTAGAGTAGATCTTGATCTTGCTTTATTTAAAGATGATATTTGGGCTCATTAAAAATGAAAAATGAAATAAATGATATAGGAAAAAATGTAATAGAATTACAAATAAAAGCTTTAAAAAAATTAAAAAACTCACTTGATAAATCTTTTAATGATGCAGTTAGGGCAATTAGTAAATGTAAATCTAAAGTTGTTATTTGTGGTGTTGGAAAAAGTGGAATAATTGCTTCTAAAATTTCAGCAACATTATCTTCCGTTGGTACACCATCTTTTTCTATCTCAGCAAATGACTGTTCTCATGGTGATCTAGGAAGAATTACAAATCAAGATATTTTAATACTAATTAGTTATTCAGGTAAAACAGATGAATTAAAAAATATAATTAAGTATGCTAAATCTAACAAAATTATTTTGATTGGTATTGTTTCAAATAAAAATTCAAATTTATATAGGTCTTCAAAAATTAAACTTTTGATTCCTGAGGTAATAGAATCTGGATATGGAATAGTTCCTACTTCTAGTACAACTTCTCAATTAGCTTTGGGTGATGCTCTTTCAATAGCACTTATGAAAAAGAAAAAATTTGGAAAATTTGATTTTAAAAAATTTCATCCAGCAGGAAACTTAGGTAACAAATTAAAAACAGCTAGCGATATAATGTTAGTTAAAAAAAAAATACCTTTTGTAAATGAAAATGAAATAATGAAAAATGCATTAAAAATTCTTAATGACAAAAAATTAGGTTTTTTAGTTGTAATTAATAATCAAGGCTTAAATGCAGGAGTTTTTACTGATGGAGACTTAAAAAGGATAATGCAAAAGAAAAGAAAAATTGACAATTTAAAAATTAAATTATTCATGACTAAAAAGCCTTATACAGTAGAAGAAAACACTCTAGCTACTGAGGTTCTTTCGTTAATGAATAAAAAAAAAATTACTAATGTTTGTGTTTACAAAAAAAATAATAAAAAAAAAACAATTGGTGTTGTGCATATTCATAATCTTTTAAGCTTATTGAAATAAAAAAAACTAAGAATGAAAAAGGTCATACAATTAATTCTTTTTTCATTTTTGATCATTATTTCAATAATTTTTTATAATATTTATTTTGTCGAAAAAGAACAACCAAGAGTAGACATTAAAATTCAAGAAGAGCAAACAACTACCAATTCTGAAAATAATTTAATAAAAAACTTAAAATATGAGGTAAAATTAGACCAAGATAATCAGTATATTATCACTTCAGATTTAAGTGAAATAACTTATGAAGGTAATATTGAAATAGTAAAAATGCAAAATGTTGTGGCTATATTTCTTGATCAAACAAATATTCCATTAATAGTTACTTCTGATCAAGCTATTTATAATAATTCAAATCATAATACAAAATTTAAGAATAACGTTAGAATTGAATATTTAAATAACTTCATTTTATCTGATAATATGGATCTTGATTTTAAAAATGATTTGATAACAATTAATGAAAATGTTGAATATAGTGGAATACAAGGCACTATTAAGGCTGATAATGTCAAAATAGATTTGATCACAAAAAAAATTGAAATATATATGGATGATATTGATGATAATGTAGAAATTACCACTAAATAATAATGTCAAACATAAAAAAATTTAGAATAAAATCATTTAAAAATAAAAGCGTAATCCTAAAACTTGATAAAATTTCATTGAACTTTGGAAGAAAAACAATTTTAGATAATTTAAATCTACAATTAAACAATGGACAAATTTTAGGATTACTTGGACCAAATGGAGTAGGAAAGACTACAATATTCAATATTATAACTGGTTTGATTTCTCCTAATTTTGGCTCTGTTATAATAAATTCAGAACAAATAAACAAATACCCTATTTATCAAAGAACTTTAAAATTTAAGATTGGCTTTGTTCCGCAGAACGGTGGATTTTTCCACGACTTAACTGTTTATCAAAACCTAAAGGCTATTGCTGAAATAACTATTGAAAATTTAAGTTATAGAGAAGAAAAAATAAATTCTTTAATTTCTAAATTTGAATTAGATCCAATTAGAGATATTAAAGCAGATTTTTTATCTGGTGGTCAAAAGAAAAAATTGGTGATTGCTCTAGCATTAATTTCTGATCCAAAAATACTTCTTCTAGATGAACCATTTGCTGCTTTAGATGTGATGACAATTAAAACTCTTCAAGAAATAATTGTAGATTTACAAACTAATAATAATATATCTGTGATTATGTGTGATCATCAAGCAAGAGATTTATTAGCATGTGTAGATACTGCTGCAATAATTCACAATGGAAAAGTAGTCGCTCAAGGTACACCCACTAATTTAATTCAAAATATAGATGCTAGAAAAGCTTATTTTGGAGAATCTTTTAAAATTAGTTAATTTAAGAATTTAATGTTAAGCAAAATCAAAATAAATAATACTATTAAACCATTTAATAAAATTTTGGAAATCGAAGGTGACAAAAGTTTATCTATTCGATGGGCCTTACTCGCCTCACAAGCAAAAGGGAAATCAAAATCTATAAATCTTTTAAAATCTGAAGATGTATTAAGTACACTTAGTTGCTTAAGAAAACTTGGTGTAAAAATAAAGTTAAAAAAAAAAATTTGTGAAATAAATGGATTGGGACTAAATGGTTATAAATATAAAAAAAATATCACACTCAATACAGGTAACTCTGGAACTCTAGCAAGGTTAATAATGGGTTTGTTAATTCATACAAAGAATGAAATTAAAATTATAGGTGATAAGAGTTTGTCTAAAAGAGATTTTTATAGAGTAACTATACCTTTAGAAAAATTTGGTGCAAAATTCAAAACTAATTCTGGAAAATTACCAATAATTATTAAAGGCACAAATTTACCAAATCCAATTAGATACAATGAAACAAAAGGTTCTGCTCAATGTAAAAGCGCAATAATGTTAGCGGCTCTTAACACTAAAGGAGAAACAATCATTAAAGCTAAGAAATCAAGAAATCATACTGAACTATTATTTAAACATTTAAAATTAAATACAGAAATAAACAAAAAAAATTATATCGATATAATAAAGGTTAAAGGAAAAAAAAAGATTAAGCCATTTAATTATAAAATTCCATCTGATATTAGTTCTAGTGCTTTTTTTATAGTTTTAACAGTTTTGTCCAAAAATTCTAAATTAAAAATTAGAAACGTAAATATTAACCCTACTCGTTTTGGTATCATTAAAATTTTAAAATTAATGGGCGTTAAAATTAAATTTGAAAATACTAGAACTTATAAAGGAGAAAAAATTTCAGATCTTTCAATTGTAAGCTCAAAATCACTTAAACCGATTAATTGTCCCACAAAATTAAATACTGCCACAATTGATGAATTTTTACTAATCTTTTTAGTTGCAGCTAAAGCTAATGGAATATCAATATTTAAAAATTTATCAGAACTCAATCAAAAAGAAAGTCCAAGACTTTTATGGGGATCAAAAATTTTATCATTTATGGGAGTTAAGAATATAATAACAAAAGATAGTTTAAAAATATATGGAAATCCAAATCTAAAAATTAAAAAAAAAATAATCATTAAAAGATTCTTAAAGGATCACAGGATATTCATGACTAGTGTGATAGCAGCTCTTGTTTTTGGAGGAAATTGGCAAATACATGATAAAGATTCGATTAAAACTTCTTTTCCATCATTTTTGAAAAAAATTAAGTTTTTAGGCGCTGAAACTAAGTAAATTTAAATAATAATAGATTGAAATTTGCAGAAAACTCAAAATTCGGTGTTGATAAAAAGTTTAATTTTATCTAAAAGGGCTGAGTTTTTTAAAAAACAATAATAGGAAAAAATATAATTAATGGAAATATACAAAGACCTTTCAAGTCCAGCTTCAAAAGAATTCGAAAAATTATTAAACAGCCAATTATCAAAAGCAAATATTGAAGAAGGAAAAATAATTGATGGTAAAATAAACAAGATTACAGAAAAATTTGTTTTTTTATTTGTAGAAGGCCTAAAAAGTGAACCTGTGTTAGATATAAATGAATTAAAAAGCATGGGGTTATCTGACAAAATAAAAGTTGGTGAAACTATCTCTGTACTATTAGAAAAAATTGAAGATAAAAATGGTGAAGTTCTGGTATCTGCTAGCAAAGCCCAGAAAATTAGAGGTTGGAATAAACTTGTTGAGGCTTATGAAAAAAATGAACCGATTATGGGGATCATAGAATCTAAATGTAAGGGAGGAGCAATTGTTTCTCATGTGGATACTGGTTCATTAATGTTTTTACCTGGATCTCAAATTAGCGACAAACCTTTAAAGGATATTAGTCATTTAATGAAAGAGCCACAAAAATTTGCAATTATAAAAATAGATAAAATCAGAGGAAATGCGTGTGTATCAAGAAAAGAAATTATTTCATCTTATAAGAAAGAAGATAAAAAATTAATTATTGAAAAATACAAGGTTGGCCAAATTATAAAAAATGCTGAAGTAAAAGGATATAGTTCTTTTGGATGTTTTTTTAATGTAAATAACGAATTGGATGTACTAGTTCACTTGCAAGAAATATCATATTCAAGGGTTAATCATCCTGATGAGGTTTTTAACATAGGAGAAAAGCACGACCTTAAAGTGATATCTGTCGATAAAGAAAAATTACAAGTTGGATGTTCAGTTAAACAATTATCACCAGATCCTTTTGAGCATATTGAAAATTATGAATTAAATAAAAATTATAAAGCTAAGGTAGTGAAAATTATGGACTTTGGCGCATTTTGTGAGTTGGAACCAGGTTTAACAACATTGCTTCATTCTAGTGAGTTAAGTTGGACTAAAAAAAATGTTCCAGTAAAAAAAATGTTTAAAGTTGGTGATGTCATTGATTGCGTGATAACGGAAATAAATAAAGAAAAAAGAAGAGTTGCAATTTCTCATAGATTAACTCAAGAGAATCCATTTGAAACTTTTGAGAAAAAATATCCAATTGGAACAATTGTAGAAAGTGAAGTTGTAAATAAAAATGAATATTCTTTATTCGTTAAAGTTGAAGACATAGATATTGATGCTTTCTTGCATTGTAATGATTTAACCTACTTAAATAATGGCGAAGAGGAACTAACTAAATATAAAAAAGGAGACAAAATAAAAGTTAAAGTTTTAGAAATTAAAACTTCTGAACAAAAAATTAGAGTAGGTTTAAGACAAACTATGCCTGATCCTTTTGATTGGTTTAAGAGTAAAAAAGTTAAACAAACAATTACTGTGAAAATTGTTTCTACTGATAACAAAGGCCTAATTGTAAGACCTGAGGGGTGTGAAATGGATTTTCAAATTAAAAAATCTCAAATAGCAATAAATGCTGCTGATGCAAGACCCTCAAGATTTACAGGTGGTGAGAGAATAGACTGTGCTATTGCTGAAATAGATTTAGATAAAAGAAAAGTAACTTTAAGTATTAAGCTTCTTGAAGAAATTGAAAAGAAAGAAGCTTTAGAAAAATATGGATCAGAAGGATCAGGTAAAAATCTACCTTTCAAGTCTTTATCTGAGGACCTAAAGAAAAAAGACGAGGATAAAGAATAACTTTAAGAAGATTAAATTGGCTATTGTAAAATCAAAGCTTTTAAAACAACTCTCTCAAAACTACCCTAACTTTTTAAAAAAGGACCTAGAAAAATTTACTGATATTATACTAAGAGAAATCAAAAGAACTCTTAGAAGAGGTGAAAGAGTTGAACTAAGAGGATTTGGTATATTTTCAACAAAAACTCAAAAAGCTAGAATTTCTAGAAATCCTAAAACTGGAGAAAAAGTACATACCCCAGAAAAAAAAACAATTCACTTCAAAATGGCAAAAGACTTGTTTAAGAAATTAAATAATGAAAAATAAAAATATTTTTGTTGCTTGCGATGTCTCAAACCAACAAGAAATTTTAGATTTATTATCAAAAATATCTGGAGAAATTTCAGGAATCAAGATTGGTTTACAATATATTACTAACCATTCTCCTGAAGAAATTAGAGAATTGAGTAAATTCAATAAACCTATTTTTTATGATGGAAAGTTTTTCGATATTAAAAATACATTGGTTGCATCTATTAAATCTCTTAAAGAATTAAACATAGATTATGCTACAGTTCATTTATTAAATGGATTAAATAGTCTAAAAGCTGCTAATAAATCAGCTAAAGAAATAGGTATTAAATTACTTGGTGTATCAGTTTTAACAAGCTTTGATAATGAAGAATTAGAGAAACTTGGATTTAAAGATCAAGTCCAAGATCAAGTTTCAAGACTTGTAAAAATTGCGGACCAAGCAGATTTATATGGCGTAATTTGTAGTCCACTTGAGGTTAAAACAATTAAACAAATTGCTCCTAAACTTAAATGCTTTACACCAGGGATAAGACAAAATGAAAATAAAAATGACCAAAAAAGAACTATGAATGCAAAACAAGCCTTGGAAGAAGGAAGTGATTGTCTAATAATAGGCAGGCCTATTACAGATGGAGATCCTAAAAAAAATATTCAAAAAATTTTATCTACTTTAAATTAGATGAAGTCTAAAATCTGTGGAATTTCTGATATAAAAACTTTAGAATTTTTAATAAACCATCCTAACTCACCAGAATTCATCGGCTTTATAGTTAATTATCCAAAATCAAAGAGATATGTAGATTTACATAAATTAGAGAAGTTATTATCTATTGATAAAAAAAATTCTTCTTATGTTGCTGTTCTGGTTAAACCTAATCAAGACATTTTAGAAAAAATTAAAGATTTGCCTTTTGATTACTATCAAATTTATGATTGTGAGCCTAATGAAATAAAAAAAATTAAAGAAGAATATCAAAGAAAAATAATAACTGCTTTTACAATTGAAAATTCTCAAGATGTTGAAAAACATTCATTATATAAAAACATATCAGATATTTATCTATTCGATAGTAAGGGCTATGAAAAAAGCTTATCTTTTAATCATTCTATAATTAAGAATATTAAACTTGATAAAGAGATTATGTTGGCAGGTAATATTCAAGTAAATGATGATCTTGAAAATTTTAAAAAAATAGCAGATATTATTGATATATCTGGAGGCGTAGAAACTTCTGGATTAAAAGATGTTTCCAAAATAGAAATTTTCTTAAATAAAATTAAAATATTAAATAATGAAGCTTAAAAAAAATATCCCACTGATTGATCAACATGACAAATATGGCTTTTGGGGTGGAAAATTTGGTGGAAGCTTTATTCCAGAAACTTTAAAAAAACCAGTGGAAGATTTAACAAAAGAGTTTCAAAAACTCAGAAAGAACAAAAAATTCATTAATAAAAGAAACTTTTATTTTAAGAATTATATCGGTTCCCCTACTTCTTTCGTAAAATTAGAAAATTTATCTAAACATTTAGGAGGAGCACAAATATGGGCAAAAGTAGTGTCAGAGGCGAATGGCGGCGCACATAAGATCTATAACGCTACTGTTCATGCCTTAATTTGTAAAGCAATGGGTAAAAAATATATCGTAGGTGATACTGGAGCTGGATATGCTGGAAAAATGTTGAGTATGGCTGCTAAAAAATTTGGTCTAAAATGTAAAATTTTTATGGGAGCAAAAGATATTAAAAGACAAAAACCTAATTGTGATGCTATGAAAAAAAATGGAGCTGAAATAGTTCCAGTTTATTCTGGAAGTCAAACTTTAGTTGATGCTGTAAGTGAATGTATGAGATACTGGGTTTCTAACTGTGATAACACACATATGGCTGTTGGTAGCACAGTTGGACCAAATATTTTTGTAAAAATTTGTGGATGGAGCACGTCTCAAATCTCCAGAGAACTTAAAGTTCAAATTAAAAAAAAATTTAAAAAAATTCCAAAAAAAATTAAATTGATAAATTGTGTAGGTGGTGGCAGCTCTGCATATGGTTTTTGGAGTGAATTTATTGATTATAATAAAAATCAAATCGAACTTATTGGTGTAGAAGCAGGTGGTCCAAAAAAATCAAAACTTCATGCGGCTCCTTTAAGTAGAAATGCTAAAATTGGTATTTTACATGGTGCAGCTTCTTACGTTTGTCAAAATCAAGAAGGCCAAATTAAAGAAACTGAATCAATAAGTGCAGGTTTAGATTATCCTGGCGTTAGCCCTATTCATTGTTTTTTAAAAGACACTAAGAGAGCTAGATACACTTATGCAACAGATGAAGATGCACTGAATGCATATAAAATGGTTACAAAATTTGAAAAAATAAACCCTAGTCTAGAACCTTGTCATGCATTTGCAGAGGCAATTAAGATTGCCCCAAAGCTTAGTAGAGATACAATTATCATAGTTAACTCATGTGGAGATGCTAAGAAAGATAGAGATATTTTGAAACAAAGATTAGGAAAAAAATAATGACTAATTCTCTAATTGGCCAGGCATTTAAAAATGCTAAGAATGAAAAAAGAACAGCTCTTTTAACTTATACTGTTGCAGGAGATAATACAAAAAAGAAATCTTTGGAGATTTTAAAATCAATTTCAAAATATGCTGATATCTGTGAGTTAGGTTTCCCTCACAATACTCCAATTGCAGATGGTGGTCAGATACAAACAAGTGCATACAGGGCAATCAAAAATGGAATAAAAATCAATGATGTATTTTCAATAACAAGTAAGTTTAAAAAATTCAAAAAAAATAAACCAATTATTCTAATGGGTTATTATAATATGATCTTTCAATATGGTAATGATAAATTTATTGATAAATGTAAAAAATCTAAAGTAGATGGCTTAATTGTTGTAGACCTTCCTTATCCAGAAAATAAAACTTTTGCTTCTAGATGTAAAAAAAAAGGCATTAATTTTATTCAATTAGTATCTCCAACAACTTCCAAAAAAAGATTAAAGCAAATTATAAAAGATTCTCATGATATGGTTTATTATATTTCCATGCTTTCAACAACTGGTGGAAAACTAAAAGAATCTCCAAAAAGAATACTTGAAAAATACTACAAAATTAAAGCTTTAAATAAATCGAAAAATGTTGTGATTGGATTTGGTATCACTGAAAAAACTATAAAATCTCTCAATAAAGCAGACGGATTAGTAGTTGGTAGTGCTATTTGCAGAGTAATTACTAACTCAGTTAATAAAAGACAAAATACTGTCACAAATGTTACTAATATTGTTAGACGATTAAAAAAAAAAATGAAATGAACTGGATAACAAAAATTATTAAAGCTGGTGAAAAAATTAAAACTGCTTTACATAAAAGAGCGACAAGGGAAGAAATTTCTAAAAGTGATTGGACATCTTGTTGCAAAGGTCCAATATTAAAAAAAGATTTGGAGAAAAACTTATGGGTATGTCCTGATTGCTACAAGCACCACAGAATTAAACCTAAACAGAGATTTAATATTTTGTTTGGTAAAAATAATTACGAAATTTTAAAGACTCCTATACCTAATGATGATCCTTTAAATTGGACCGATTCAAAATCTTATAAAGAGAGATTAAAGAATGCACGTAAAAAAACTGGTTTAGATTGTGGAATGATGGTCGCTTATGGAAATATTAATAATATTAAAGTTACAGTGGTAGCGTCTGATTTTGATTTTTTAGGAGCCTCAATGGCATCTGCTGAAGGTGAAGCTTTTCTGTATGGAATTCAGCATGCAATTGAAAATCAAACTTCTTTTATTTGTGTAAGTGCAGGTGGTGGTATGAGAATGATGGAAAGTTTAATTTCTTTATCTCAAATGACTAGAACTACTCTAGCAATTAATGAATTAAAGAATAAAAATTTACCATATCTAGTTTTAATTACTGATCCAACAGCAGGAGGAATTACAGCTTCTTACGCAATGTTAGGAGATATTCATATTGCTGAGCCTGGTTCATTAATTGCCTTCGCAGGAAAAAGAGTTATTCAGGGTACTGTAAAAGAAGAATTACCAGAGAACTTCCAGACTAGTGAATATGTCCAAAAAACAGGTTTTGTAGATTTAATAGTAGAAAGAAAAGATTTAGCCGAAAAAATTGGAACTTTATTATCAATATTGTTAAAGAAAAATTCTGCTATAAGCACTGAAGAAAATGAAACTTCAGAAGATAATCAATCGCTTACAAAAGCTGCATCCTAAAGAAATCGATCTAAGCTTAGATCGTATAAAAAATCTTTGTAAAAAACTTGGAAACCCCCAAGATGAAATAGAGTGTATTCAAGTATGTGGAACTAATGGAAAAGGAAGCACTATATCTTTTTTACGGTCAGTACTTAGAGAGGCAAAGATAAAATGCAACATTTACACTTCACCCCACGTCCAGCGCATCAACGAAAGATTCGTCTACAACGATGAAATTATAAGTGATGAAAATCTTGCAGATTTATTAAGTGAAATTGAGGAGGTTAATAATGGTCAATCTCTCACGTATTTTGAAGCTCTTACAAGCGCATTTTTTTATGGATGTAAAAAATATAAAAAAAATATTGTAATTGCAGAATTTGGTCTTTTTGGAAGAGGAGATGCAGTAAATATATTAAAGAAAAATCTTTGCAATATTGTAACCTCTTGTAGTGAAGATCACTTAGATTGGCTCCCAAAAGATGAGAGAACTATTGAGAGAATTATATATGAAAAAACTTCTTCTTTACTCAATTCAAATATAATTGTTGCAAAACAAACCTCAGAAAAAATTACAGAATGTATAAAAAAAAATATTTTTAATAATAATGCAAATAAATATTTTTTTAAAAAAGACTATAATTTTGTTTTAAAAGAAAATGATTTTTTTTATTATGAAGATAAATATGGTGGTTTAAAAATTCCAAAACCCAATATGAAAGGTCAATATCAACTTGAAAATGCCTCTACAGCTATTGCAACATTAAGAATTTTAGAAAATTTAAAAATTAAAGACCAACAAATAATAGATGGTATTAAAAAAGCTCATAATACTGCTAGATTAGAAGAAATTAAATCTGGAAAGCTAAAAGACATGGTAAAAAATAACACGTTAATTCTTGACTCATCACATAACCCTGGAGGATCAAAAGTTCTTAATGATTATCTTCAAACTTTAGAATGTAAAAAACACGTAATTATTGGAATGATGGCTAACAAAGATCATAAAGAATATATAAGTTATTTTAAAAATATTTCATCTCTAACAACTGTTGATATACCTAATCAAAAAAATGCAATAGGTGGAATGGAGTTAAAAGAAAAATTTAAAGTTATTCCAAATGTTCAATATAAAGAAAGTATTGAACAAGCAATTAAATCAATACCTCTAAAAAAAAATGACTTATTGATAATTACTGGATCGTTATATTTAGCGGGTGAAGTATTAAATTTAAATTAGATATTTTTATCTAAAAATTCTTTCATGTGACCTTCAGGAACTCCACCTACTTTTCTATCTACCTCAATACCTTTTTTGTAAATAATGACAGTTGGTACTCCTCTAATTCCTGCTGCGGATCCTGTGTTGATTCCTCCATCTTCAATATCAGCGTAATAAAAATTAGCTTTATCTTTAAACTCATCAGATAATTTATCCATTACAGGTTTTAATGCCTTACACGGACCACACCATTCAGCTGAAAATTGAATTACAGATACATCTTCATTCTTAATATTGTTTTCGAAGTCTTCATCTTTAAATTGTCTTAGCATATTGTTGATATAATTAATTAATAAAATTATTCAATAGCTAAAAATGGTTTTTTTATTTTTTTTAATTATGCATCTGAATACTTTTGCTCTAAATTCATCACATAATCATTAATTCCATCAAGAAATTTTAACTTTTCATCGACCGTTTTAAATGAAAACATCTTATCTTCATTTTCTCTAATTTCATCACACTCAGAATAAAAAGCTGAAACTGTCCACCATTTTTCTTTATTGGTACTTAAAATTCTAGAAGCAATCCTTCTTTTTATTTTTTTATGAATATCTTTTGGTAAAATTTCTGGAGCCTCATTAAATATTAGACTATGGCCAAATGTTACTAATCTGTCATCTTTAAACTTATCTAATAAAGCCAATCTCTCTTTCCATTCTGAGGAGTGAAATTTTTCAAATAATGGAACATCTTTATTAAATGTATCAAAACCTCCAGAATAAATAGTCTCTTCTGGCTCTAAATCTTCTTGTGATGCTGTTTCCATTTTTTCTTCTGCTGCTTCTTTAAAAATATTACATATATCTTGAGAAAATTTTTCATTTGATTTCATCAATTCTGCTCTTTTGTTTAGCAAATTAATTCCAATTTTCTTGTAAGGATCTACCTTTAAACCTAAACTTTTATCTAAAATTATAGGAGCTTTATTAGATTTAATTGTTTTATAAAAACGAGGTGATTTTTTCATTTCTTTTTTTAAATCTTGATAATTAAGTTTTTGAAGTTCTTCTATGTTTGCAGATAAATTTACCACTTGTCCCCATTTATATACTGGGTGCATCCATGAATTAGGATGTAAAGGTGCAACTAAAAATAAATAGTTTTTACCAAAAAAATTTTCATTAATTGTAAACATTTTTTCTTGTTTGATTAAATTTTCAACTACAACCTTACTCTTAGTTTTAAGGTATTCATGCCATAAATCTGACTGTTTATTCTTTAATAAACCAAGGACCTTTACAGTTAATTCAGTGTCGAAGAGAGCTCCATGAGCCCCCGAAGAATCAAAGCCATTAAGTCTTGCTAGTGACTCTAATTTCATAGATTTATTTCCTTTAGGATTGAGCTCAGTATTTAGAATATTTTCATCAATAGCAAATGCTGCTTTGATCATGTTTAATGCATCATGCCTTGAATTACCTTCTGTATTAATCAAATATGGCTTTCTTAATGATTTAAAAAACTCTCGCCTAAGAATTTCGTCATCGAACCCAACCGAGCTAAAACCTATAAAAGTTGCGGGTGACCATTCACGAAATTTTTTCTCTACTTGAGCAATCATTTGGTAATGGCTTAAGTTGCCTTTTGTAATTAAATCAACATTTGATTTATTTATACATAAAGCAGTTGCTGAAGGAACTCGGTCTTGTGGCATCCTGCATCTGGCTGTAAATCTTTCTTTTTCATTAAAATTTTCGTCTAATAAAATAGCACCAATCTCAATCATGGTAGCCCAATCTAATTGGGCCGAGTCTGTTTCAATATCCCAAACTACATAATTCAATTTGCCATCCTTTGTGAATAAAATTGTTCGACCTTTTCTAAAAATTGATTTTGATAACTTATTAATCTTTCACCTTCAACTATGAATCTTTGAAAAATATTGTCTTTAGTGCATAAAAGAATTGCAACTTGAGTTATATTAGAACTATGAACTTTATTGTGGGCTAATGAATATGCTGCACATTGTAAATAATAATCATCAATCCACTCATCTTTTTTAGGTTTGTTACTTTGTTTAAAATCTATAATAGTTTCTTTATTTTCATAAATGCCAATACAATCTGCAGCACCTGCATATTTTCCAGGATAATATAATGTTGCTTCACAACCCCAAATCTCACTTAATTTATCTCTAAGTCCCTTTTCTATTATTTGATCTGCCATCATTTTTTCATGTGTGTTGTCTCCAAGTAAATCCATATTCAATTTTCCAAGCAAAAATTTTTCTAAATAGTCATGCATAGAACTTCCACGACTGGTTGCTTCTCTTGAAATAATTTCAGCTTGTTTATGGCCAACTCTATTTTTCCATTCAGCTAGTTTCGCTTTTTTTTCTTCAGATTCCGTTGCTTTTAATATTGTCGTTACTGAGGGAAGATTTTCCTCATTTACTGAATAGTGTCTAGAGCCTTGTACGATTGATTTTGTAGATTTAGGATAAATAAATTTATTATTCCACTGCATGTGATTTCTTATAATCGGTATTATTGGAAAAAAGAAATTAATTTTTGAGTTGTTTATTTCTTTCAACAAATTTTTCTACATTTTCTGTTTGCACAGCTTTCTCAACCTGCTCGGGATCTTTTATGTTTTCTAAAGTTCTACTAATTGATCTCGCATCAGTCCCAAATTTATCAACTACTGTCATAGCTTCCTCTAATTTTTTTCTAAGTGTAATAATATTATCAAAATGTTTTCCAAATCTAGTAGTGATAGTTTTAAGGTGATTA
>CACEIY010000016.1 GCA_902559635.1 uncultured Pelagibacteraceae bacterium
CACAAGGAATGACAGATGATGATGTGATAAAAAGTAAAAATAATTTAGAAGAAGTTGCTAAGAAAAGAATTAAGGTTGGATTAATTTTAAATGAGTTTGGTGAACAGAATAATGTAAAAGTAACTGAACAAGAATTACAAACAGAAATTCAAAAACAAATAAGAATGATGCCAGGTCAAGAAAAAATGGTCATGGATTTTTATCAAAAAAATCCATCAGCTGTAGCAAGTCTTAGAGGAACAGTTTATGAGGATAAGATTATCAGTTTGATAAAAGATAAAGCAAAAGCAAATAAAAAAGTGGTTTCTAAACTTGAGGCAGAAAAAATATTGAAAGATTCACAAAAACAAACTGAGGAAAAAAAATCTGAAAAAAAAACCACAAGCACCACAGCCGTAAAATCTAAACAGTCTTTAAAAAAAACGAATACTAAAAAAACTGTAAAAACTAAAACTTCAGTAAAAAAAGTTAGTAAAAAGTAATCTGAAGTTGTATAAGTAATCCGAATCAAATTTATGAATAAAATTTCGGAACATATGAACAATCTAATTCCAATGGTTGTTGAGCAATCAAATAAAGGAGAGAGGGCATATGATATTTATTCAAGACTTTTAAAAGAAAGGATAATTTTTTTAACTGGTCAAATAAATGATAATGTTGCTTCTTTGGTAACTGCGCAGCTTCTTTTTTTAGAGGCAGAAGATCCAAAAAAAGAAGTTTATATATATATTAATAGTCCTGGCGGTTTAGTTACCGCTGGCCTAGGTATTTATGATACGATGCAATATATAAAACCTGAAATTTCTACTTTATGTATTGGTCAAGCAGCATCTATGGGGTCCTTTTTACTTGCAGCTGGATCAAAAGGAAAAAGATTTTCTTTACCTAACTCACGAATAATGGTTCATCAACCATCTGCAGGTTTCCAAGGTCAAGCAACTGATATTGAAATACATGCAAATGAAGTTTTATCATTAAAAAAAAGATTAAATGAAATTTATTCAAAGCATACCAATAAATCTGTAGACGAAATTAAAAATGCTTTAGAAAGAGATAATTTCATGACAGCAGATGCTGCTAAGTTATTTGGATTAATTGACGAAGTGGTAGAAAAAAGATCCTAACACACTATATATAGAAGCAATAATATTTGAAACTTGATTAGAGTGACTCCCTTATAATAAAGTAATTAAACTGATTCGATATAAAAATTATGAACACTAGTAATAAAAATATTCTTTATTGTTCTTTCTGTGGAAAGAGTCAACATGAAGTAAGAAAACTTATAGCGGGTCCTACAGTATTTATATGTGATGAATGCGTAGAGCTTTGCATGGATATTATTAAAGAAGAAAGCAAAGATACATTCGTAAAACATCAAGATGGATTGCCTTCACCAAAAGAAATTTGCACTATTTTAGATGATTATGTTATTGGTCAAACGCATGCAAAAAAAGTTTTATCAGTAGCAGTTCACAATCATTATAAAAGATTAAATTATGAAAACAAAACTAGTAAAAATGTAGAACTTGCTAAATCAAATATATTATTAGTTGGTCCTACAGGTTGTGGTAAGACATTGTTAGCTCAAACACTTGCTAGAATTTTAGATGTTCCTTTTACTATGGCTGACGCAACTACTCTTACAGAAGCTGGTTATGTTGGTGAAGATGTTGAAAATATTATTTTGAAATTACTTCAGGCAGCAGATTATAATGTTGAAAAAGCTCAAAGAGGAATAGTGTATATTGATGAAGTTGATAAAATCAGTAGAAAATCTGAAAATCCATCAATAACTAGAGATGTATCTGGAGAAGGTGTTCAGCAAGCTTTATTAAAAATTATGGAAGGAACTATAGCTAGTGTTCCTCCTCAAGGTGGCAGAAAACACCCTCAACAAGAGTTTCTTCAAGTAGATACTACTAATATTTTATTTATTTGTGGAGGAGCATTTGCTGGATTAGATAAAATTATATCTCAAAGGGACAGAGGTACAGCAATAGGTTTTGGTGCAGACGTTAAAAATACACAAGATAAAAAAACAGGTGAATGGATGAAAAGTTTAGAACCTGAGGATTTATTAAAGTATGGTTTGATACCAGAGTTTATTGGTAGATTACCTATGATTGCAACTTTAGAAGATTTAGATGAAAAATCTCTAGTTAAAATTCTTCAGGAACCAAAAAACTCATTAACAAAACAATATCAAGAACTGTTTAAACTTGATGGAACTAAATTAACATTTAAAGATAATGCTCTTAAAGAAATAGCTCAAAAAGCTATCAATAAAAAAACTGGAGCTCGAGGATTAAGATCAATTTTAGAAAACATTTTATTGAAAACTATGTATGATTTACCAAGCCGGGAAGACATAGAAGAGGTTATTGTAGATGTTTCAGCAGTTAAAGGTCAAACTCAACCTATTTTGGTTCACACGAAAAACGACAATAAGTCTAGACCTGGAAAAACTTCAGCGGCTTAATATCACTTAAATAACTTGTAAAAAGATATTGCAAATTTAAATTTTATATCCATATTCTCTCTATGGATGTAAAAATTTCATTACCACTATTACCTCTCAGAGATATCGTAGTATATCCTAGCATGGTTATTCCATTATTTGTAGGTAGAGACAAATCTATTTCAGCACTTAATGAAGTAATGAAAAAAGATAAAAAAATTATTTTAGTAACTCAAAAAAACTCCGAGGTTGATGATCCTGAAAAGACAGATGTATTTATGTATGGTTGTGAGGGAAACATTTTACAACTTCTTAAACTTCCTGATGGTACTGTTAAGGTATTAGTAGAAGGTATCAAAAGAGTAAAAATACTAGATTTTAAAGATAATGAAAAATTCATAACATGTGAATATACTCATTATAAAGATGTATTTGTTAAAGATGAAGACTTATACCCTTTAGCAGCTACTGCTATTAGAAGATTAGAAAAATTAACTTCGATAAATAAAAAAATTTCTAACGAAACCATTAATACGATTAAGCAATTAAAGGACCCTTCTCATATTGCTGACAATATTGCTTCACACATAACAGCGACTATTTCAGAAAAACAACAAATTTTTGAAACAGCGGATGTTAAAAAGAGATTAAATTCCATTATAAAAATAATGGAAAATGAAACAAGCATTATTGGAGTTGAAAAAAGAATTAGAGGAAGAGTTAAGACTCAAATGGAAAAAACTCAAAGAGAATATTATTTAAATGAGCAACTTAAAGCTATTCAAAAAGAATTAGGGGAAATTGAAGATGGAAAAGATGAAAATACAAGTCTAAATAAATCAATCTTAAAAGCTAAAATGCCAAAAGATGTGGAAAGAAAATGTCTTCAGGAACTTAAAAAACTTAAGAATATGAGTCCTATGTCAGCTGAAGCAACAGTTGTAAGAAATTATTTAGACTGGATGGTAGAACTTCCTTGGCACAAGAAAAGTGAGATAGATATTGACCTGACAAAAGCTTTGAATGTTTTAGATAAAGATCATTTTGGATTAGAGAAAGTAAAAGAGAGAATAATTGAATTTTTGGCTGTCCAAAAAAGAATGGAAAAACTTAAAGGCCCTATCCTTTGTTTAGTTGGTCCTCCCGGAGTTGGTAAAACTTCTTTAGGAAAATCTATTGCAAAAGCGACAAATAGAGAATTTGTTAGAATGTCAGTAGGAGGAATGAGAGATGAGGCTGAGATAAGAGGTCATAGAAGAACTTATATTGGATCGTTACCTGGTAAAATTATTCAAATGATGAAAAAAGCTGGAACAAAAAATCCATTAGTTCTATTAGATGAAATCGATAAAATCGGAAATGACTATAGAGGTGACCCTTCTTCTGCTTTATTAGAAGCTTTAGATCCTGAACAAAACACAACATTCAATGATCATTATCTTGAAGTCGATTATGATTTATCTGACGTAATGTTTGTTACAACTGCTAATACTTTAAATATTCTTCCACCTTTATTAGATAGAATGGAAGTGATTAGATTAGCTGGTTACACAGAAGATGAAAAAATCAATATTGCCAATAAATTTCTTCTTCCTAAGCAAATTAAAGATAATGGAGTTAAAGAACAAGAGATGAAATTGGGAGATGATATCATTAAAGAAATAATTAGAAGTTATACAAAAGAGTCTGGAGTAAGGAACTTAGAAAGAGAAATTTCTAAAGTTGCAAGAAAAGTAGTTAAAAAGGTTGTAGCAGGAGAAGAAAAAGAGATTACAATCAATAAAAATAACTTAGCTGATTTTTTAGGTGTTCCCAAATATAAATTTGGTGAATTAGAGACTGTAGACAGAGTAGGTATTGCCACAGGTTTAGCCTGGACTGAATATGGGGGAGAAATCTTGAAAATTGAAACTGTTACTATGCCTGGCAAAGGTAGAATGCAAATCACTGGAAAATTAGGTGATGTAATGCAAGAGTCTGTTAAAGCTGCTAAATCTTTTGTAAGATCTAAATGTTTAGAGTATGGAATAATTCCTCCATTGTTTGAAAAAAAAGATTTTCATATTCATGTTCCGGAAGGAGCAACACCAAAAGATGGTCCATCAGCTGGTATTGGAATGGTAACATCGATTGTATCATCGATTACAAATATATCTGTAAGAAGAGATGTTGCTATGACAGGTGAAGTTACTTTAACAGGACAAGTTCTACCAATTGGAGGTCTAAAAGAAAAATTATTAGCTGCTCATAGGGCAGGGATAAAAGAAGTTCTGATACCTAAAGAAAATGAAAAAGATCTTGTTGATATGCCAAAAAAAATTATCGATGAAATTAAAATTACTCCAGTAGAATTTGCAGATGAAGTTTTAAAAATTGCATTAACTAAAGAGCTTAAGAAAACAGAATGGGTTGAGGTGGATATGTCTAAAAATGATGACAAATCTCAGGCTAGCATTCAATAATAATTAATTTACATTATCTATACCTTGTTGTATTAGTAAGCATCATTTTGGGCGGTTAGCTCAGTTGGTAGAGCATCTCGTTTACACCGAGGGGGTCAAAGGTTCGAGTCCTTTACTGCCCACCAAAATGATTCAAAAGTGGGGGTGTAGCTCAGTTGGTTAGAGCGATCGCCTGTCACGCGATAGGTCGAGGGTTCGAGTCCCTTCACTCCCGCCACTTTAAAACTCAATTTATTAAATTAATAATGATAATCGTTATCATATATGGTGTATATTTAGTATAATGTGACCTATCACCACTTCATCTACCTACAAAAAATGATATATATTCCTCAATGAATGCGGAATTATTAAAAGATTATTTTCCTATAATTTTATTTCTTATAATAGCTTTAGGGTTAAGTTGTGCTTTTGTAGCAATAAATTTTATTTTATCTCCAAAACACCCAGATCCTGAAAAACTATCTGCATATGAATGTGGTTTTGAACCATTCGAGGACTCTAGAATGGAATTTGATGTAAGATTTTATTTGGTTGCAATACTTTTTATAATTTTTGATTTAGAGATAGCTTTCCTTTTCCCTTGGGCTATCTCCTTAGGGAACATTGGAATTCTTGGTTTTACTTCAATGATGATTTTTTTATTCATATTAACCATTGGTTTTATTTATGAATGGAAAAAAGGCGCTTTAGACTGGGAATAATAATTAATTTAGATGAATAATAAGTTAGATAAAGTACCTGAAGAGTTTAAACAACTTGCTAAAGATTTTAGTAAGAACGGTTTTATTACTACTTCGTTAGATAATTTAGTTAACTGGTCAAGATCAGGATCTTTACATTGGATGACTTTCGGTCTTGCATGTTGCGCAGTTGAAATGATGCAAACAGCTATGCCAAGATATGATTTAGAAAGGTTTGGAGCAGCACCAAGAGGTTCTCCAAGACAATCAGATGTAATGATAGTTGCTGGAACTCTCACCAATAAAATGGCACCTGCTTTAAGAAAAGTTTATGATCAAATGCCAGAACCCAGGTATGTAATTTCCATGGGAAGTTGTGCCAATGGTGGAGGATATTATCACTACTCATATTCAGTAGTAAGAGGATGTGATCGAATTGTTCCTGTTGATATTTATGTACCAGGATGCCCACCATCAGCAGAAGCTCTTCTTTATGGAATATTACAATTACAAAAAAAAATTAGAAACAAAGGTTCTCTAAATAGATAAAAATGAAGAATTTAACTGATCTTGAAAAAAGAATTAATTCAGAACTAACAACAAAAATTAATAAGACTGAAATCAAACACAATCAAATTTATATTGAAATAGATAAAAATGTCTTAATAGATGTAATATTATTTTTAAAAACTAATAAAGATACAAAATTTAGACAATTAATTGATATTACTGTTGTTGATTATCCCGAAGAAAATCAAAGATTTAAAATTGTTTACTTACTTTTAAGTCATGAATTTAATCAAAGATTAATTTTAAGTTATTTTATCAATGAAAATGAAGTTATAAATTCAATAACATCTATTTTTCCGTCTGCTAATTGGATGGAAAGAGAAGTGTTTGATATGTATGGTGTTAGTTTTAAAGACCATCCAGACCTTAGAAGAATATTAACCGATTATGGTTTTGAAGGACATCCTTTGAGAAAAGATTTTCCATTAACAGGTCACACAGAAGTAAGATATAGCGAAGATAAAAAAAAAGTAGTTAGTGAACCTGTCAAGTTGGAACAAAATTATAGAAATTTTGATTATGAAAGTCCTTGGGAAGGTACAAAATATATAAAAGAACAAACAGATAATAATGACAAAAAAAATTAAAAATTTAAATTTAAATTTTGGCCCTCAACATCCTGCAGCTCACGGTGTTTTAAGATTGATTTTAGAATTAGATGGTGAAGTAGTAGAAAAAGCAGACCCACATATTGGATTACTACATCGTGGTACAGAAAAGTTAATTGAAAATAAAACCTATATGCAAGCTGTACCTTATTTTGATAGACTTGATTATGTTGCACCAATGAATCAAGAACATGCTTTTGCTCTTGCTATTGAAAAAATTTTAAAAATTGACGTTCCAATAAGAGCTCAATTTATAAGAGTAATGTTTTGTGAAATAGGCAGAATACTAAGTCATATTTTAAATGTAACCACGCAAGCATTAGATGTAGGAGCTTTAACACCTTCTTTATGGGGCTTTGAAGAAAGGGAAACATTAATGACATTTTATGAGAGAGCATCGGGTTCCAGATTGCATGCAAACTATTTTAGAGCAGGTGGTGTACACCAAGATTTGCCTGGTGGTTTAGAAGAGGATATAGCTAAATTTTGTGAAACTTTTCCTAAAGTAATTAATGATGTTGAAAATCTATTAACAGATAATAGAATTTTTAAACAAAGAAATGTTGATATTGGTGTTGTTAGTAAAAAAGATGCTTTAGATTATTCTTTTTCAGGAGTAATGATAAGAGGCTCTGGAATTCCGTGGGATCTAAGAAAATCACAACCTTATGATTGTTATGAACAATTAGAATTTAATATACCAGTAGGTAAAAATGGAGATTGTTATGATCGTTATTTATGTAGAATAGAAGAAATGAAAGAAAGTGTTTCAATTATTAAACAATGTTTGGCCCAAATGCAAAAAGGAGCAATAAAATCTTTAGATGGAAAAATTACTCCTCCATCAAAAAATGAGATTAAACAGTCAATGGAAGCTTTAATTCATCATTTTAAATTATTTACTGAGGGATATCGTGTTCCAAAAGATGAAATTTATACTGCAGTCGAAGCTCCAAAAGGAGAATTTGGGGTTTATTTAATTTCTGATGGTTCAAGTAAACCATATAAATGTAAGATTAGAGCTCCTGGATTTTCTCATTTACAATCTATGGATCATTTAATTAAAGGACATATGTTAGCCGATGTTCCTGCAGTGCTTGGTTCACTTGATATAGTTTTCGGTGAGGTAGATAGATGAGCTTAAAAAGACCTGCAAAAGATCAACCAGATCACTTTGAATTTAGCTCTACATCATTAGAGGCAGCAAATAATATAATTTCAAATTACCCTGAAGGCAAACAACAAAGTGCAGTGATGGCATTACTATATATCGCTCAAAAACAAAATAATAACTGGATACCTTTAGCAGCAATGAAATATATCGCAAAATTTTTAAATATGCCTTACATACAGGTTTATGAAGTCGCTACTTTTTACTCAATGTATAACTTATCACCAGTAGGAAAATATTTAGTTCAGGTTTGTACTACAACACCATGTATGATTAGAGGTGCAAATAAATTAGTTGAAGCATGTAAAGAAAAAATTTCAAAAAATGAATCTGAATTATCTAGTGATAAAAGCTGTTCTTGGAAGGAAGTTGAATGTTTAGGGGCTTGCGTTAATTCTCCTATGATGCAAATTAATGATAATTATTATGAGGATCTTGATAAAAACAAAACTTTAAAAATTTTGGACAAAATCTTAAAAGGCGAAACTCCTAAGTCAGGCTCTTATAGAGGAAGAATAAATAATGAACCTGAAAATAATAGAAAAACACTTATGGATTTAAAAAATGCTTAAAGACAATGATAGAATTTTTCAGAATTTATACAATGATTTGGGTTCAGATGTTATTTCATCGCAAAAAAGAGGTGATTGGGTTAACACCAAAGAAATTATTAATAAAGGTAGAGATTGGATAATTAACGAAATTAAAGAGTCTCAACTCAGGGGAAGAGGAGGTGCTGGTTTTCCAACAGGATTAAAATGGTCCTTTGCACCTAAAGAAGTTGGATCAAGACCACACTATTTGGTGATCAATGGAGATGAGTCAGAACCAGGTACGTGCAAAGATAGAGATATATTAAGATTTGAACCTCATAAATTAATTGAAGGATGTTTGATAACTTCTTATGCAGTCCAAGCTCATGTTTGTTATATTTATATTAGAGGTGAATATTTTGTTGAAGGACAAAAACTTCAAACTGCAATTAATGAAGCTTATGAAAAAAATTTAATAGGCAAAAATGCAGCTGGGTCAGGGTGGGATTTAGATGTTTATATTCATTATGGTGCAGGAGCTTATATTTGTGGTGAAGAGACGGCATTACTAGAAAGTATAGAGGGTAAAAAAGGTCAACCGAGATTAAAACCACCTTTTCCAGCATTAATTGGTCTTTATGGATGTCCTACAATAATTAATAATGTTGAAACTATAGCTGTAGTTCCAACAATTCTTAGAAAGGGAGGTAAATGGTTTGCTTCTTTGGGTAGAGAAAAAAATACTGGCACCAAGATTTTTTGTATTTCTGGAAATGTAAACAATCCATGCAATGTTGAGGAAGAAATGAGCATACCTCTAAAAGAATTAATAGAGGTACATGCTGGAGGAGTTATTGGAGGTTGGGATAATTTACAAGCTGTAATTCCTGGTGGTTCATCAATGCCATTAATTCCAAAAGAAAAATGTGAAACGTTGACTATGGATTTTGACTCTTTAATCGCTGAAAAAAGTGGTCTAGGAACAGCTGGAGTTGTTGTTATTAATAAAGACCAAGACATTATTAAGTGCATGGCTAGAATTGCAAAATTTTATAAACATGAGAGTTGTGGTCAATGTACCCCTTGTAGAGAAGGATCAGGTTGGATGTGGAGAATGCTTGAAAGAATGGCAAAGGGGGAAGCATCAAAAGATGAGGTTGATATGTTAGAAGATGTAACAAAACAGATTGAGGGACATACAATATGTGCATTCGGTGAAGGTTCTGCATGGCCTGTACAAGGATTATTAAGACATTTCAAAAATGAGATTAAAAAGAGAAATAAATTTGATCCAATAGTTAAGGAAAACAAAAATATTCCATATCTTGTTGATCAGCACTTGTTAGATAAAAATGCTTAAATTAAAAGTTAATGATATTGATGTAGAAATTGAAGAAGGTCTGACAGTTTTACAAGCCTGTGAGAAGGCAGGTTTTGAAATTCCTAGGTTTTGCTATCACGAAAAATTATCAATAGCTGGTAATTGCAGAATGTGTTTAGTTGAAATGGAAAAATCTCCAAAACCTATAGCTTCATGCGCAATGCCTGCGGCTGATGGTATGGTAATAAAAACTAATACACCTAAAATCGAAAAATCTAGAAAAGGTGTAATGGAATTTTTATTAGCAAATCATCCTTTAGATTGTCCAGTTTGTGATCAAGGTGGAGAATGTGATCTTCAGGATCAGTCAATGTTTTATGGAATAGATAAATCTAGATTTAAAGAGAACAAAAGAGCTGTCCCAGATAAAAATATGGGCCCTCTAATAAAGACTCAAATGACAAGATGTATTCATTGTACTAGGTGTATAAGATTTGCAACTGAGATAGCAGGTGTTCCAGAGTTAGGTGCTATTGGTAGGGGTGAAGATATGCAAATAACCACATATTTAGAACAATCTGTACAATCAGAGCTATCTGGCAATGTTATTGATCTTTGTCCTGTTGGCGCACTAACCTCCAAACCTTACGTGTTTGAGGCACGTCCTTGGGAATTAAAAAAAACCGAAAGTATAGATGTCATGGATGCTATTGGATCAAATATAAGAGTAGACACTTATGGCTGGGAAGTAAAAAGAATTCTTCCTCTTATAAATGAAGATATTAATGAAGAATGGATATCTGATAAAACTAGATATGCATGTGATGGATTGTTAAATCAAAGACTGGATACACCATATATAAAATATAGTGGTAAATTTGAAAAAGCTTCATGGGAAGAGGTTTTTAAAATTATTAAATCAAAAATAGAAAATACTACAAATGATAAAATTGTAGGATTTGTAGGAGACTTGAACAATATGGAAACAGGGTATATTTTTAAGGAATTTTTTGATCGTACATTAGGTTCAAATAATTATGACTGTAGGTCATCAAATAGATTTGTAGATATCAATTATAGAGAAAATTATTTATTTAATTCAAAAATTAATGGAATTGAAGAAAGTGATTTAATTTTAATGATAGGTGCTAATCCTCGATTTGAATCTACTATTTTAAATACAAGAATAAGAAAATCTTATGTTACAAACAAGACTAAAATTATATCTTTAAACGATGTTGGCGATTTAACATACCCATATCAATTCTTAGATGGAAAAATAAAAACAATTTTAAATATATTTGAAGGAAATAATGATATTTCAAAAGAGATTTTAAATTCAAAAAAACCTTTAGTTATATTAGGAGAATCTTTTTTTGAATTAATTTCAGCTAAAGAAATTTTTGCTTTGATTAAAAATTTTTTTAAAATTAATAATAAAATTACTCAAGAATGGAATCCAATGAATATTTTATCTGTTGATGCTTCAACTGTAGGAAATTTAGATCTAGGTATATTAACTAATGAAAAAAATATTTTTGATAGTTTAAAAAACAACCAATTTGAAATTGTTTATCTTTTGGGTCAAGATAACTTAGATTTTAAGAAAAAAAATGAATTTGTTATTTATCAAGGCAGTCATGGCGATAAAGGTGCTGAATTAGCAGATATTATTTTACCAGGTGCTGCTTATACTGAACAAAATGGATATTATACAAATTTGGAGGGTACAATCCAGAAAGCATTTAAGGCATCTTATCCTCCAGGGGAAGCTATAGAAGACTGGCAAATTATAAATAATTTAGCTGAATTTATCAATAACCGAAAATTATTTAATGACAAAGACGAACTCGAAAGCAGTATGTTTAATTATATCAATTTAAAAAAAGAAAATCCTAAACAATCAGTTATTAAAGATAATAATGATAAACAAATTAAAAATGAAAACTTACAATTAACTGTTAAAGATTATTATTTTTCTAATGTTATTGCTAGAGCATCAAAAACTATGCATGAGTGTAATAATTCTAAATTAGAAAAAAAACTTACAGGAACTGACGGTTAATATGGAATATTTAAGTATTATTTTTTTAGAAGTATATAAGATTTTATTTTTATTAGTTCCCGTCCTAGTTTCTGTTGCAATGATTGTATGGTTAGATAGAAGAATTTGGGCATTTGTGCAAAAAAGACAAGGACCTAATGTAGTAGGACCATTTGGATTACTTCAATCTTTAGCAGATGCTTTAAAATACATATTTAAAGAAATAATTATACCAGCCAGTTCTAATAAAGTTATTTTTGTGTTAGCTCCAATAGTTACAATGACCCTAGCATTAATAGCTTGGGCAGTAATACCATTTAGTGAAACTCAAGTTTTAGCAAATATAAATGTTGGAATTTTATATTTATTTGCTGTTTCATCTTTAGGAGTTTATGGAATCATTATGGGAGGTTGGGCTTCTAATTCTAAATATCCTTTTCTAGGTTCTATCAGATCAGCAGCTCAAATGGTTTCTTATGAGGTATCAATTGGAATTATTATTATTAATGTTTTGTTATGCGTAGGATCTTTAAATCTAAATGACATTGTATTAGCACAAGAGAATTTATGGTTTGTTATTACATTATTTCCAATGTTTGTAATATATTTTATTTCTGCGCTAGCTGAAACAAATAGACCACCATTTGATTTACCTGAAGCTGAGGCTGAATTAGTTGCTGGTTATCAAACTGAATATTCAGGAATGATGTATGCAATGTTTTGGTTAGGAGAGTATGCAAATATACTTCTAATGTGTGCATTAGGTTCTATTTTATTTTTAGGAGGCTGGTTATCTCCAATTGATTTATACCCATTCAATTTAATACCAGGAGCTATTTGGTTAATTCTTAAAATTTTATTTTTATTTATACTTTTTGCCTTAGTTAAAGCTATAGTTCCAAGATATAGATATGATCAATTAATGAGATTAGGTTGGAAAATATTTTTACCTTTTTCATTATTTTGGGTTGTATTGACTGCTAGTTATTTATTTTATTTTAATCTTTTACCTGTCAATTAGATGAAAATATCAAGAATTTTTAAAACAATATTTATGACAGATTTTATCGGAGGATTATTTATCGCGATAAAAGAATTATTTAAATCAAAAAAAACTATTAACTATCCTTTTGAAAAAGGAAAAATTAGCCCAAGGTTTAGAGGTGAGCACGCATTAAGAAGATATCCAAATGGTGAGGAAAGATGTATTGCGTGCAAATTATGTGAAGCTGTATGTCCTGCTCAAGCAATCACAATCGAGTCCACAGAAAGAGAGGACGGAAGTAGAAAAACTACAAGATACGATATAGATATGATGAAATGCATTTACTGCGGCCTTTGTGAAGAATCTTGTCCTGTAGATGCAATTGTCCAAGGGCCAAATTTTGAGTTTTCTACAGAAACTAGAGAGGAACTTTATTATACAAAAGAAAAACTTTTAGATAATGGAGATAGGTGGGAAAACATATTAGCTGCAAATATTAGAGCTGATAAACCTCATAGATAAAAAAAATGATTGCACACGCTATATTTTTTTATACATTTTCAACGATTGCTATTGTTTCTGCAATTATGGTTACAGCATCGAAAAATACTGTTCATTCTGTTTTTTTTTTAATTTTAGATTTTATTAGTATTTCCTGTTTATTTATCATGATTGGAGCTGAGTTTTTAGGAATGATAATGCTTATAGTTTACGTTGGAGCGGTAGCAGTACTATTCTTATTTGTAGTAATGATGTTAAATGTTACTCAACAAAAAAATCAATGGTTCTCTTCTGCTTATAGTTCAAAACACATTCCTATTGGTTTAATTATAAGTACTATAATCTTTTTTGAATTAATAATTGTTATAGGAGGTTGGAAATATAAACCTGAACTATTAAATAATTTAGATTATTCTGTTAATAATGAAATAAGCAACACTCATGCTTTAGGTCAAATTTTATATACTGATTATATTCACATATTTCAAATTAGTGGGATGATACTTTTAATTGCAATGATTGGTGCAATTGTTCTTACCTTTAGACAAAGATCTGGAGTTAAAAAACAGAGCTATTTTAAACAAATTTCAAGAGAGAGATCAGAGGGTATTGAAATAATAAATGTAGAATCAAATAAAGGAATTAAGATTGATGATTAATATTGGACTAGGTCATTATTTAACTCTTGGAGCGATAATTTTTACAATTGGAGTTATAGGAATATTTCTAAATAGAAAAAATATTATTGTAATTTTAATGAGTATTGAGCTGATACTTTTAGCTGTAAATATTAATTTAGTAGCTTTTTCTATTTATTTAAATGATTTATCTGGTCAAGTATTCACTTTATTCATACTCACAGTTGCAGCTGCAGAAGCAGCAATTGGATTAGCAATAATCGTTGTATATTTTAGAAACTCAGGGACGATCAGAGTTGAAGAAATAGATAGGCTTAAAGGTTAAAATGGAATTATCAGTAATAACATTACCATTAATTGCATCAATCATATCAGGTTTTTTTGGAAAATATGTTGGAGATAGAAATTCAGAGTTAGTTACTAGTGCTTTAGTTTCAGTGTCGGCAATTATATCTTTCATTATTTTTTATAATGTTATTGCACATAATTATGAAGAAAATATTATAATAGCAACTTGGATCAATTCTGGAAATTTAAATGTAAATTGGTCAATGAATATTGATCCTTTATCTGCAGTTATGCTTGTAGTAGTAACTTCAGTATCTTCATTAGTTCATATTTATTCAATAGGTTACATGTCAAATGATCCACATAAACCAAGATTTATGGCTTATTTATCTTTGTTCACATTTGCAATGTTAATGTTGGTTACTTCAGATAATTTCATTCAATTATTTTTTGGTTGGGAAGGTGTTGGTCTTTGTTCATATTTTTTAATTGGTTTTTGGTATAAAAAGGAAACTGCTAATGCAGCTGCTATAAAAGCCTTTTTAGTTAATAGAGTGGGTGATTTTGGATTAGCTTTAGGAATTTTCTTAATTTTCTATTTATTTGGAACAGTAAATTTTGATGAAGTGTTCAAACAAATACCTTCAGTGTCTGCAGCTGGTGTTACACCATTTCTTGATAAAGAATTAATATTTTTAGGTTTAAATTTCATGGCTGTTGATTTAATTTGTATACTTTTATTTTTAGGTGCAATGGGAAAATCTGCACAAATTTTTTTACATACTTGGTTACCTGATGCTATGGAAGGACCTACACCAGTATCAGCCTTAATCCATGCTGCTACTATGGTTACAGCAGGAGTATTTCTAGTAGTAAGATGTTCCCCATTATATGAATATTCAGAATTAGCTTTAAATATAATTACACTTGTTGGTATGACAACAGCAATATTTGCTGCCACAGTTGCGTTAGTCCAAACAGATATAAAAAAAATTATTGCTTATTCAACTTGCAGCCAATTAGGCTATATGTTTTTTGCAACAGGAGTTGGTGCTTATAATGTTGCAATGTTTCATTTATTTACTCATGCATTTTTTAAAGCTTTATTATTTCTTGGCTCAGGCTCTGTTATCCATGCATTTAAGGATGAACAAGACATAAACCAAATGGGTGGTGTATGGAAAAAGTTACCTTACACTTATGTTTTAATGATAATAGGAACTCTTGCATTAACAGGATTTCCATTATTGTCAGGATTTTACTCCAAAGATGCAATTATTGAATTTGCATATTTAAAAGGAAATACCTTAGGATATTATGCTTCAGGAATTGGTATTTTTACAGCATTTTTAACCTCCATCTATTCTTGGAGATTAATATTTAAAACTTTTCATGGAAATTATAATAATAAAAATATTAAAATTGAAGAAACACACGAGTCTCCTTTAGTAATGCTGATACCTCTAATTTTGTTAGCTATAGGTTCAATTTTTGCAGGCTACATTTTTAAAGATTTGTTTATAGGACATCATGGAACAATAAGTGATTATTGGTCTCAGTCAATATTCTTTCTTGAACCTTTAAGTTCAGAGCATCCTCCGTATTGGATTGTTTATTTTACTCCTTTGCTTGTAATTATCTCAATACCTCTTTCTTATTATTTATTTGTTATAAATAAAAAATTTGTTGAAGAAGTAGCTAAAGCAAATCAACCTTTATACAAATTTTTATTAAATAAATGGTATTTTGATGAATTGTATGAAAAAGTATTTGTTAAATCATCAAAGAAAGCTGGAAGATTTCTATGGAAATTTTTAGATTTAAGAATTATTGATGGTTTCGGACCTGACGGAGTATCAACAATAATTAAAAAATTATCTATTAAAGCAAATAAATTTCAAAGTGGTTATATTTATCATTACGCATTTATAATGTTGTTAGGTTTTTCAGCTCTATTAACATTGTTAATTATCAAATAATGAACTTTCCTATTATTTCTGCATTAATTTTACTTCCTACAATAGGATCTATTTTTTTATTTTTTTCAAAGGATAATTCAGAAAATAAATTAACATTTAAATATGTTGCTCTATTTACTTCAGTAGTTAATTTTTTATTATCAATTTATTTGTGGTTTTTATTTGATACAACAATTTCAGATTTTCAATTTGTTGAAGATAGAATATGGTTAGTTGGTTTTATTAATTACAAAGTAGGAATTGATGGTATTTCAATTTTATTTATAATTTTAACCACTTTTATTACTCCCCTATGTATATTGTCAGTTAATAACACTGTTAAAATTAGACTAAGAGATTTTCTAATAGCAATATTAATAATGGAGTCTTTTATGATAGGAGTGTTTTGTGCTCTTGATTTATTTGTATTTTATTTATTTTTTGAAGCTGGTTTAATCCCAATGTTTTTAATTATAGGAATTTGGGGGGGACCTAGACGAGTTTACTCTGCTTTCAAATTTTTTCTATATACTCTTTTAGGTTCAGTATTGATGCTAGTTGCTATAATTTCAATTTATTGGATAACAGGTACAACTGACGTTATTGAACTTTATGAACTTGGAATAGACGCTAAATATCAAAATCTTTTATGGCTAGCTTTTTTTAGTTCATTTGCGGTTAAAACACCAATGTGGCCAGTTCACACATGGTTACCAGATGCACACGTTGAAGCCCCAACAGCAGGCTCGGTGTTATTAGCGGCCATTCTTCTTAAAATGGCTGGTTATGGATTTATTAGATTTTCTTTAGGATTGTTTCCTGTTGCATCTGATCTCTTTACACCATTAATTTATATTTTAAGTATTATTGCAATAATTTTTACTTCTCTAATAGCTTTAATGCAGGAAGATATGAAAAAACTAATTGCTTACTCCTCAGTTGCACATATGGGGTTTGTAACTCTTGGAATTTTTACAATTGAACAGCAAGGTATTGAAGGCAGTATAATTCAAATGATAAGTCATGGTCTTATTTCTGCTGCATTGTTTTTATGCGTTGGAGTTGTTTATGACAGAATGCACTCAAGATTAATAAATACTTATGGTGGAATAATTTCAATTGTACCAAAATATTCAGTTTTATTTATGATATTTACTTTAGCAGCATTAGGACTTCCTGGAACTACTGGATTTATTGGAGAATTTTTAATTTTAATGGGAGTTTTTAAAGATAATTTTTTAGTGGCTGTAATTGCTAGTTTGGGAGTAATTTTAGGAGCTGCCTATATGCTTTGGTTATACAAAAGAGTTATTTTCGGAAAGTTAATTAACAAAGAATTAATAAAAATGAATGATTTAAATAAAATAGAGTATTTAATTTTAACAAGCTTAGCAATACCAACGATATTTTTTGGATTTTACCCTGAACCTTTAATTAATACTATTGAAGTATCAGTTAACGATTTGATAAATATGTATAATCTTAACTTATATACTAAATCATAATGGATAATTTACATTTAGCTTTACCTGAAATTTTTTTATCTTTATCAATTATGTTTTTGTTAATTTTTGGAGTATTTAAAAAAAATAGTTTTTATTTAATTCATAACATATCTTTATTAGTTTTAGTTATTACAGCTGTAATTACATTTAATGAAACAAGTAATATCAATAAAGATTTTTTATTCAGTCAAAGTATAATAATTGATCCTCTTGCATCATTAATGAAAATTGTTACTCTATTAGCAGCCTTTATTGTTTTAGCTGTATCAACCAGTTATTTAAAAATTTTTAATATTTTTAAAATAGAATATTCAATTTTGATTTTAAGTTCAGTTCTAGGAATGATGATAATGATAAGTTCTAATGATTTGATTGTTTTTTATATGGGTCTTGAACTTCAATCATTAGCTTTATATGTTTTAGCAACATTTAATAGAGATAATTTAAAGTCATCTGAAGCGGGGTTAAAGTATTTTGTATTAAGCGCCTTATCATCAGGTCTATTATTATATGGCTGTTCATTAATTTATGGATTTTCTGGATCAACTAATTTTGAGGTCATTTCAACACAACTAAATTCTAATGAATATGCATTAACTTTTGGTATTGTATTTATTTTAGTTGGATTAGCATTTAAAATATCTGCTGTTCCTTTTCATATGTGGGCTCCAGATGTTTATGAAGGGTCTCCAACAACTGTAACATTATTTTTTACAATGGTTCCAAAGATAGCAGCTTTAACAGTTTTTATTAGATTTTTATATGGTCCTTTTTTAAATTTAATTGATCAATGGCAAATGATTATAATTTTTTTATCAATAGCTTCTATGTTGTTTGGCGCAATTGCAGCAATAGGTCAAACAAAAATTAAAAGAATAATTGCCTATAGTTCTATTGGGCATATTGGCTTTGCTTTAGCTGGTTTGTCTACAGGTTCTAATGAAGGTATACAAAGTTCTATTATATATATTTTGATTTATATTGTTATGAATTTAGGATTTTTTTCATGTCTTTTAATGTTCAAGAGAAAAAATGAATATTATGAAAATTTAGATGATTTATCTGGATTATCTAAAAATCATCCTTTATTATCTATTTCTTTATTAATTATTTTATTTTCACTTGCTGGAATTCCTCCGCTTGCAGGTTTTTTTGCCAAATTTTACATTTTTACATCTGTTATAGAACAATCAATGTATTTTTTAGCTATTGTTGGATTGTTATCTACAGTTGTTGCTGCTTTTTATTACCTAAG
>CACEIY010000017.1 GCA_902559635.1 uncultured Pelagibacteraceae bacterium
AACTGGCACATGGGGTAATCACGAGGGAAGTTTATTGCTATGGCTTTTAGTATTAACTTTATTTATTTTGATATTTATAGTTAAATCAAAAAACCAATTAAAGAAATACAGAATATTAACAGTTATATTTCAACAAATAATAATAATTGGCTTTTTTACATTTTTAATAAAAACATCAAATCCATTTAGCTATTTATTTCCTATTCCTAAAGAAGGATTAGGTTTAAATCCAATTTTACAAGATCCGGCATTAGCCATTCATCCTCCTATATTGTATTTAGGGTATGTTGGAACTTCTATTATATTTTCAAGTGCGTTAGCCGCAACTACCTTAAATTATATAAATAAAGATTGGGCAAAACATATTAAGCATTGGGTATTAATATCCTGGGTCTTTCTAACTTTAGGAATTTTATTAGGATCCATATGGGCTTATTATGAATTAGGTTGGGGTGGTTTTTGGTTTTGGGATCCTGTTGAAAATATTTCTTTAATGCCTTGGTTAGCTTTGACAACATTATTGCATTGTATTTTAGTTTTAGAAAAAAGATCTTTGTTCAAGTCGTGGGTGATAATTTTATCAATCGCAACTTTTACTCTAAGTATGTGTGGAACTTTTTTAGTTCGGTCTGGCATTTTAAATTCTGTGCATACATTTGCAAATGATCCAGAAAGAGGTTTATTTATTTTATCTTTTTTATTTATATTAGTATTTATCTCAATTTTTATATTTTTTATATTTCATAAATCTGATAATAAAAATCTTTCACCTATTTTCTTGCTAAGTAAAGAAATTTCAATTGTAATTAATAATTGGTTTATGATGTACTTTTTATCTGTAGTTTTAATTGGAACAGTTTATCCCATTTTTTTAGATGCAATATCTTCACAAAAAATTTCTGTCGGACCACCATTTTATCATAAATTGATAATTCCATTTTTAATTCCCTTTCTAAAAAAGGGAAAGCACCGCAAACACCACATCCTGTGGCTCCTAAGAAAAAAAGTTTTTTATATTCATTTTTCATAATTTTAAAATTTTTTTTTAATGATACATAAGTAAAAGGTAGGAGAATCAAAAAAACTAATGTCCATCTCCAAAATGCTAAAGAAATTGGTGGAACATACTCAACACCACCCCGAGCGACAACTAGATTTGAAGCCATAAAAATAGGTTGAACAAATAAAAGTGAGAGTGCAAAAAGATTTTTGGTTTTATTACTCAATGATTTACTTTTAGATTATCTATTTTTTATCAAAGAAGGCTTCATAAACCATCATAAAAATTGCGATGCCCATTAAAATATAAACTGGTAATACATCAAAAAAACCTATCATGGGTGATCTCGTTAATGTAGTTGCTAGGCCAACCAAAAAAGCAACAGCAAGTAAAGATCCTAAAAAAGTTGTGAACTTTTGCATTTTAATTATTACATTCCTTTTCCAACCAATTAGCAACCCCTAAAAATCTATGGTCATCATAACGATCTCCTATTAACTGAACACCTAAAGGCAGATTATTTTCACCTTCAAGCAAAGGAAGAGAAATACAAGGAGTACCTAAATATGACCATACTTTATTGAATTCTGCTGTTCCTGTACTTTTTAACCCCTTGGGAGCTACCCCAGGACTAGAGGGAGATAAAACGCCATGATAATCTTCAAAAACTTCCTGGTAAGACTCATAGCTTCTTTTTTTAAAATCAATTGCCTCAGCATATTCCTTTGCTGAATGTTTGTTGCCTTTTGCTATAGCTATCTGCATATATTTCGACAATTTTTGTTTATATTTTTTATAATAAATAGCAAAATTATTAGCCAAATCAGTTTCATGAATAATTTGGTGATATTTGTGAATATCTTTAAAATATGATGGTGTGTCGAAGACTTCTATATTTTTAAAAGACTTTATAAAATATTCAAATGACTCTCTTGATTTTTTATCAACTATTTTCCAATAATCTGTTTTATAAAAAATAAACTTTGGCTCATATAAAGGTCCTTTTTTTGTTTCTTCTAAAATATTTTCGGATGAATAATAAATTGTTGCTGGATCATGATGGTCTTTCTTTATTAAAACTTTTGTTAATAAAGCAACATCTTCTACAGTTTTTCCAAACATCCCTATTTGATCTAAGACATAAGAAGTTCTTAAAACACCATTTCTTGAAATCAAACCATAACTTGGTTTATAACCTACAACACCACAATAAGATGCTGGTCTAATAATTGATCCTCCAGTTTGAGATCCTATGGAAAGAGGTGTCATTAAGGATGCCACTGATGCAGCCGATCCACTAGAAGAACCACCTGGTGTTCTTGAATAATCATGGGGATTTGTAGTTTTTGAAGGCCCAAGATATGCCAATTCAGATGTAGCAGTTTTTCCCATCACAATTGCTCCTGCCGAAAGTAATAATTCAACTATCTCAGCATTTTGAGAATAAGATTTACCTTTTCTTATTGTTGTTCCACATTCAGTTGGCATGTCTACTGTTCCAATAATATCTTTGATCGCAACAGGCACTCCATGTAGATTGCCTAGTGGTTTTCCTGATTTTCTATGTTCATCTGCGTCAGATGCTTTTTCTAATAAGATTTTTTTATCAAAGTGAGCCCAAGCTTTTATAGCTTTTTCAAATTTTTTAATTCTTTCAATATATTTTTCACAAATTTCAACTGAAGTTAATTGGCCATCTTTTATTTTTGAAGCCATCTCTTCGACACTAAGCGAAAATACATCTATCATTTTTTTTTAATCTGCAAATAATACATCTGGAAGCCATAAAGCAATTCCAGGAAACATATACATTAAAAACATTCCAAAAATAACTATACCTAAAAATGGCATAATACCCCTAAATATTTCCATCAATTCAACATTGGTTTTTTGAACTCCTTTTAGATAATAAGCTGACATTGCCATCGGTGGAGTTAAAAAAGAAGTCTGTAAATTTAAAGCAATTAACATAGCAAAGAAATATGGATTGACATCAAATATTTCTAATAATGGTAAAAATATTGGTACAAATATAATTAAAATTTCTGTCCATTCTAAAGGCCATCCTAAAAGAAAAATTATTATTTGAGTTATTACTAAAAATTGCCATGTACTAATATTTATTGAAGTAAAGAAATGCTCAAACACCTCATGTCCTCCTAAATAAGAAAAGACTGAAGAAAAAGTCCAAGATCCAATAAATAACCACATAATCATTGCTGTTGTTTTTGCGGTTAGAAAAACTGACTCTTTAAAATTTTGCCATTTAAGTGTTTTATAAAACCAAGATAGAATTATTGCTCCAAAAGCTCCTGCTGCAGCTGCTTCTGCTGGAGTTGCTATTCCAGCTAAAATTGTTCCTAAAACTAACATTATTAAACCAAACAAAGGTACGAAAGAAACTAATACTTCTTTTAAAATTTCTGCTCTTGGTGGAATATCTTCCTTAGGAGGTCTTGGTGCTAGTGATGGATTTAACCATGCTCTAGTAACTGCATAAGCAATATACAAACCAGCTAGCATCAATCCTGGAAAAATTGCAGCTGCAAATAATCTTAAAGGTGATAGCTGAGCAATTACAGAATAAACAATTAACATAATACTTGGTGGAATTAAAATTCCTAAGCAACCACCTGCACAAATTATTCCTGATGCAAATTTTTTATCATATCCAGCTTTAACCATTGCTGGCCAAGCTAATAATCCCATTAAAGTTACCACAGCTCCTATAATTCCTGTTGCAGTAGAAAACAAAGTACAAGTTATTAATGCTGCCACTGCCATTGATGCTGGCAATCTATGTGCCGCTAATCTTATTGCAAAAAATAATTTAGCTACAATTCCTGCTCTTTCAACCAAATATCCCATGAATAAAAAAAGTGGTACTGCTGTAAGTACGTTATTATCCATAACAGTATAAGTATTTTTAACAAATAAAGAAAAAATTCTATTATCAAAAAGATGATCCATTAAAACTGGATCGTAGTAAGCATAATAACCAAAACCAATTCCCATGGCCATTAAAGTGAACGCTATAGGGAACCCAAGCAAGACTGCAAATAAAAATACACCCATCATTAAAATAGCTACTTCAGGATTTGTAAGACTAAACAGCATTTTCTTTATCTTCCTTTTGTGAAGTTCTCATTAATAGTTGTTCTGTTTCTTCTGCTACAACTATTCTTGCGGGCCATTGACCAGATTTTATGCAAAGTATTGATCTAAATACTTCACTTACTCCCTGAATAACTAACAAAACACCTGCAGCAGGGATCATAGATTTTACCATATATATTTGAATTTGAGCTGGACTACTCCAGCTAGTTTCTTTTATTTTCCACGCTTGAGCTGCATATTCATAACCATAAAAAGCTAAAGCTATAACTCCTGGAAAAAAGAAAACAAAGTAAAGTACCAAATCTATCCAAGCCTGAGTTCTTTGATTAAACAATCTATAAATTACATCACCTCTAACATGGGCTTCGGTCGCTAAACAGTACGCACCTGACATCATTAATATAGCTCCATACATTTGCATACTAAAATCAAAATTCCATAATGTTGGTGCATTAAAAGCATATGCCATTATGACTTCATAAACTGTTCCACCCATTAAAATAACAATACACCAAGAAAAAGCTTTACCCATTGATGTACTAAGTGTGTCAGCAAATTTTATATAGGAAGTAATCATAAGCTTAAAAGTATAGTAAATTTTAACAAAAAAAAAGGGGGTTTTTAAACCCCCTTAATTTAAATATTTAAAGTTAATTAGATTTTAACTTTTGCTATTGGACCAAACTCATTTTCATAAGCTAATTTGTAGTTCGGTTGATTCATCAACAGATACTTCATTGTTCTCTTAGCGTATGCTTTTTGAGAGTCGATAATTTTCTTAAAGAAAGGATCTTTCCCAGAAAACTCAGCAACTATTTTATCCCAGCCTTTTAACTGTTCAGCTAAAATAGCGTCGGATGTTTGGTATACATTAACCTTATGTTCGTTCATCAATTTAGCTAAGTCAGCTGAATATCTAACTAAAGCTTTGAAATAGTTATCTGAGTTTGCGGCATAAGCAGCATTTTTCAAGATAGCTTGATGAGCAGGTGAAAGGCTATTGTATCTTTTCTTGTTAACCGGTATCTCAAACATTTCTTGAGACTGGTGGAAACTACCTAAGTGATAGTGTTTAGATACATCTTGCATTCCAAACTGTGAGTCTGATGTTGGGTTGTTAAACTCAGCAGCATCAATCAAACCAGTTTTCATAGCTGGTTGAATTTCACCACCTGGTAATTGTCTTACAACCATTCCCATAGCAGTTAAAACGTTAGTCGCTAAACCAACTGTTCTATACTTCATACCTTTAACATCAGATACTTTTGTTACATTCTTTTTAAACCAACCAAACGGTTGAGCTGGCATTGGCATATGAAAGAATCCAATATAATCGAAACCAACTGAAGATACAGCTTGTTCATATAGTTTTCTTCCTCCACCATACTCCATCCATCCCATAACTTCTTGAGATGACATTCCATATGAAGGACCAGTTCCAAAAAGTGAAGCCGCAGCATTTTTACCATACCAATACGCTGTCACCCAGTGACCCATATCAAGGTTACCATCACTAACAGCTGCTCCTATTTCAGAAGTTTTTACTACTGAGCCTACTGGCTGAAGGTCGATAGTAAGCGAACCTCCTGACATTTCTTTAACCATGTTACAATAGTCACCAGCCATTTCAAAAAAGATGTTAGCTCCTGAAGGCCAGGCAGCTTGCATCTTTAATGTAACGTTCGCTGCTCTAGCAATATTTGGCATTGCAACTGTTGCAGCAGCTACTGCTCCAGCTTTTGCAGCAGTTTTAAAGAACTTACGTCTTGAAGATTTTTTAATCTTCAATGATTTATTTTCTTTTGTCATTATTACTCCTATTAAAGTTAATTAACTGGCTGAATTTAAGCACAGATTGACATTAGAGTCTTGATAAAAAATCACACATAATAAGATGCTTAATTAAAAATATTTTCTACCAATAGTTGAAATATTTTTATTCTGGTAGTTTTAGCTCAACTAAAATCTTAGAATACCATTCTGAAACATTTAAAATTTGATCTTCGGTAAGCATTTGAGCAATTAAGGTCATTTGAGGATGATTAATTTTTCCTGACTTATAATCCTTTAATTTAACCACTAAATAATCTTTGTTCTGAGCAAAGATATTAGGAACTAAAGCTGAGTTTCCACCTGAAGCAGCCCTACCATCTATTCCATGGCATGCAGCACAAATACTTTCCGCAACCTCCTTACCAAGTAACAAATCATTGGATAAAGAAATGTTAGGAAAAAAAAGAAAAATTAATAAAATTTTAGTTAAAAAATTTTTTTTCATTAATTCATCATAGTAAAGCTAATTATAGTTATTGCCTCTATAAGTTTCGCCTCTCCTTCTTTCAATTTTCCTGCGTCACACAACGCTTTGCCTTCATCTTTTAATTTTTTTATTTTTTTTAATTTTTCATCTGTATATTTATATTGTTTTTTCCCATAAGCTCGTTCTGACTCTTTCCAAATTGACTTTTGATAATATTGACAAAGATAATCTGGTGAATTTAAGTAAGCGTTATATTCTTCTTCGGTCATACACTTACTTTCTCTTATTTGTTTAAATTCTCCTTCTTCATTCCATTTAGAAAATCCTGAACATACTTTTGTATCACTTTCAGTAGAAGCAAAAGAAATTGAATTAAATAAAAAACTTAATAAAAATAAAATAATAATTTTTTTCATGTGACTCCTAAAAATAAAAAAGGACCAGTTTAAATAAACAAACCGATCCTTTTTTTTAATTTATCAATTTTAACTAGGGCTGTTGTAAGTTATTCTGTAAATAACCCCAGCTTTGTCATCAGATACTAAAAGTGATCCATCAACATACTGTTGAACATCGACAGGTCTACCCAAGTAAGTACCCATTTCAGTCATCCAACCTTCTGCAAAAGGTTCTGTTTTTTTAGCATTACCTTTTTTATCTAAGTAAGTGACCATAACTCTAGCACCTCTAGGTTTAATTGCATTCCAAGAACCATGTTGAGCACTGAATATCGCATTATGATATTTTTTTGGAAACATATTTCCAGTGTAAAACATCATTCCTAAATCTGCAGCATGTGCAATCATTTCAACTTGAGGTTTGCAATAATTGTCTGCATATGCTTTAGGAATTGTTTTTCCTTTGTACTCATTAGTTCTAACCTCACCACCTCCGGTATAAGGATGTCCATACCAAACTTTTGGTCCTAACGCGCAAGCTTTGTTCAGTTCTCCAGGAGGCGTTTCATCTCCCATTCCATCAACTTGGTTATCAGTAAACCATAAAGATCCATCTTTAGGATTAAAAGCATGTCCAACTGAATTTCTTATTCCAATTGCAACTACTTCTCTTTCTAGTTTTCCTGGGAATCTATTAAATCTAATCATTCCACCAATTCCAACTTGATCGTAAAGAGGATATTTATCTGGACCTGCTACGTTAAATGGTTGACCCAAACTAACATATAGTTTGTTATCTTTTGGTCCAATCGCACAAACTCTTGCAGTGTGATTATATGACTCTTCTTCTACAGGAATTAAATCGCCTTGATCGATGATTGGTATAGCTACAGTATCAGGACTTTCCATAAAATATTCTGCTGCTGGAAACCATAAAACTCTGTTTCTCTCAGCAATATACAAATGTCCATCAGCTGAATAACAAGGACCATTAGGAATATCAAATGATACTGTTGGAGCAAATTGCTCAACCGTATCTGCAACATTATCCATGTCCCTATCTGTTGCTTGCCATACTCTAGTTTTTCTTGTTCCAATCCAAACAGTACCTTTGTTTCTACTAACAGCCATATGTCTAGCGTCAGGAGCAACAGCAAAAATTTCTATCTTAAATCCTTGAGGCATTTTAATGTTTGGTAGGATATTCTTCTCTATATTCGCTCTATATTTTGTATTCTGATCAATTACATCAGCTACAACATCTATGCCTGTTTTTTTTAAAACTACTAAGTTTTTTTATAGCTTCTTCGTCACCAGCTGAATAAGCATTAGTGAATACAAGCATTGTGAATAATAAAGAAGATAATAAAGTTATTATCTTTTTCACAACTTTCCTCCTTTTCTCTATGTTATTAATCTATATTTAATATTTAATTACAAGTTGTCGCAGCCTGCAAGTATTTTTAAGTTTGAATATATCTAGATTTTTTAAATTAATACTATCTTAGGTTGTATATAATATTAATTAACTTTATTTTTACAATTACCCGTTTTAAAAAATTCATCAATATTATCAATTGCTAAATTAGCCATAGCAATCCTAGTATCTTTGGTGGCGCTACCTAAATGAGGCAAAATGAAAGCTGTCTTTATTTTTAAATAACCTGGATTTAAGTTTGGTTCATTTTTATAAACATCTAAACCTGCAGCATAAATTTTTCTTCTATTTAAAGCATCAATTAATGCTTCATCGTTAACAATATCACCTCTAGCTACATTTGTTATTACTGCTCCTTTTGGAAAATACTCAACAGTTTCTTTATTAATCATATTCTCGGTTTCTTTAGTTGCTGGACAACAAATTGATAAAACATCTGAAACTGAAAAAAGACTTTTAATATTATCATGGTAAATTCCACCTTGCTCTTTATCTTCACTTAGTTTTGATCGATTATGATAATGAATAATCATTCCTAAAGATTTAGCAATCCTTGCAATCTTCTGTCCAATTCTTCCCATTCCCAAAATACCTAGTCTTGTACCAGTTAATTGTTTGCCTATTAAATAATCAGCAGACCATTTCCATCCGCCTTCTTTTGCTGACTCTATTCCTTCAGCTGCTCTTCTACATGCACCTAATATTAATAAAATTCCAATTTCTGCAGTAGCATCTGATAAAACTTCTGGAGTATTTGTAATTGCAATTCCTCTTTTTTTTGCAGCCTCTAAATCTATATTTCCAAAACCAACAGCAAAATTTGAAATAATTTTTATACTATCAGGTAATTTATCAATTGTCTTTTTATCTAATTTTTCAGTTAAGGAAGAAAGAATACCATCACAACCTTGACTCATTTCTATTACTTTAGATTGTGAGTATAATTCATCATTAGTGTTAAATATTGGATCAAAAGTTTTAATAGCTTTTTCTTCACTCTCTTTAATTAATTTTCTTGTAATCAAAATTTTTTTCATGAAATGGTTTTAGTTTTATCAGTTAAGATCGAATATCTTACCTGGATTCATTATATTGTTTTGGTCAATGCTTCTTTTAATTAGTTTCATCAATGGGATATTGTCAGGATGTTCTTCTAAAAGATATTCCTTTTTGTGGAGTCCTACTCCGTGTTCTCCTGTAATTGTTCCATTCAATTCTAATCCTTTTTTAATTAATAAGTCATTAAATTCTCTTATTTTTTTGTACATCTCTTTTTTTGCTGGATCATAAGGTAAAACTACATGAAAATTTCCATCTCCTAAATGTCCTACCATTGGAGCTCTAAGTCCAAATTTTTTTGCTTGCTCTTCTGCAAAATTTACACACTCTGTTATGTTTGAGATAGGAACACATATATCTGTTGAATAAACTCTTCCATTTTTAATCAAAGCTTTTACAGAGTAATACACATCCCATCTTGCTTTCCAAAGTTTATTTCTATCCTCCAAATCTTTTGCCCACTTAAAAGAACTGCCATTATTATCTTTTGAAATTTCTTCAACAATTTTTATATTTTCTTGATTTGATGACTCCGATCCGTGAAATTCAAAAAATAATGTAGGCACTGCTTCAATATCTTTCAATTTTGAATAATTAATACTAATACCCATTTGATCTTTATTAAGCATCTCAATTCTTGCAATTGGAACTCCATATTGAATAACCTGTTGAGCAGTTTGAACTGCATTTTCTAAAGTCGGAAAATGACACACGGCAGCCATTATGCTTTCTGGTATAGGAGATAGTCTTAATTGAATTTCAGTAATTACACCTAATGTACCTTCTGAACCTATAAAAAGATTTGTTAAATTATAACCTGCAGAAGTCTTTTTAGTTCTACTACCGGTATTTATAATATCACCATTAGGCAAGACTACAGTAAGACCTGTGATCACAGTTTTCATGGTTCCATATTTAACAGCCATTGTCCCTGAAGCTGAAGTTGAAGCCATACCACCAATCGCTGCATTTGCGCCAGGATCAATAGGGAAAAAAACTCCGTCCTCTCTTAAATATTCATTTAATTGTTCTTTGGTAACACAAGCTTGCACTCTACAATCAAAATCCTCAATATTTACACTTAAAATTTTATTCATTTTTTCTAAACTAATCGTAATCCCTTTTTCATTACCAACAACGTTCCCTTCTAAAGATGTTCCAGTGCCGAAAGGAACTACTGGAATTTTGTGCTCATTACATAAGCTTAATATTTTTGAAACTTCTTCATTTGTCTCTGGAAAAACTACTGCCTTAGATAAAACTGGATCATAAGTATCTTCACCTCTAGCATAATTTGCTCTAGTAGATTCTGAGGTTGAAAATCTTCCATTAAAAATTTTTTTTAATTCTGCTTGAACCTGATCATTCATTTAAAGAATATTAGTAAAAATTAATGAAAAAATACAGCTTATTTAGTGAGCATTTTCTTTATATTTTCTAAAGCTTGAGAAATATTATCTCTAGAAGCTGCAAAACTAAACCTAACATAATTTTGGCAAGTTTCACCAAAAGCTGATCCTGGCACTATCGCTACCCCAGCTTCATGCATAGCTTTCCTTGCAAACTCTGCTCCATTCATTCCAGTGCCAATAACTTTAGGAAATGCATAAAAGGCTCCCCCTGGAAGACTACATTCTACTCCATCAAGTTCATTTAAACCTTTATGAATTATGTCTCTTCTTTGCGTAAATTTTTCCATCATCTCATTAATTGAATCATCTGGTCCATCTAGAGCAGCAATACCAGCAAATTGTGCTGCAGCATTCACACATGAAACACTATTTATCAAAAGTTTATTTACGTGTTCTACTAAATTTTTAGGCCAAAAACTCCAACCCAATCTCCATCCTGTCATCGAATAAGCTTTGCTCCATCCTTCTAACACTATTAATCTTTCTCTTAACTCTGGATAATTAAAAAACGACGGCATTTCTTTTCCATCAAAAATTTGTCTACTATAAATTTCATCACTAAGAATTGTTACATGAGGATGTTTTTTAAGACCATCAGCCAAAACATCAATATCTGATTTCTCAACAAAGCTTCCAGTCGGATTATTAGGATTAATCAAAATTAACAATCGAGTTTTGTCTGTTATTAAAGATAATATTTTATCTGGATTAAATTTTAAATCTTTATCCTCTGTTAAGTCATACGGGACTGGGGTTGACCCTGTGAAGTTAATCATTGACTCATAAATTGGAAAAGCTGGAGTAGGGTGTATTATTTCTGCACCGGGTTCACCAAAACATTGTATTGCATAGTGCATTGTTGGTTTTCCACCTGGCATAATTAAAATTCTTTCAAAATCAATATCAACTTTGTATCGTTTTTTTATCCACCTAGTTACAGCTTGACGACATTCTGGAATACCATTTGACATAACATATCCATGATGTCCATCATCTAATGCTTTTTTTGCGGCATCAACAACATGCTTTGGCGTTTTAAAGTCAGGTTGACCTAAACCTAAATGTATCATTGGTTTACCTTGAGCCTCTAATTTCTTTGCTTCAGCAAGAACTGAAAAAGCTGTTTCTGTTCCCAGCCTATCTAAACTTTTAGCTAATTTCATCTTTTAGTTTCCTTTTAAATTTTTTTTAGTTTCTATAAATTAATTTCGAACTATTCAACTCTTTTAAATTTTTACAGCCCATTAAGACCATATTTCTATTTATCTCATCGTGCATGTTTTGAAGTAAATGTTCAACACCTTGTTGACCCCCTGCGGCCAAAGAGAACAAAAACATTTTTCCAAAACTACATGCCTTTGCACCCGCAGCTAAAGCTTTTAGAACATGTGTTCCTCTTCTTACACCTCCATCTAAGATAATTTCTAACTTATCTCCTACAGCATCAGAGATTGCTTTTACTTGGTCAAAAGGAGATCTAGATCCATCTAATTGACGACCTCCATGATTTGAAATCATTATTGCTGTGCATCCAATATCTATTGCTTTTTTTGCATCTTCTACAGACATAACACCTTTAAGAGCAAATGGACCATTCCATTTTTTTGCACAATATTCTGCATCCTTCCAGCCCATGGCAGGATCGTACTGTTCATTAATATATTCAATTACTGACTTAGATATATTTGTTCCTTTATCTGTTTTTTTTTTAACATTTGAAAGTTCAAATCTTTTACCAGTTAGATAGTTAAACACCCAGCCTGGTCGCATTGCAAAACTCATTAAACTTTGAAGAGTAAGTTTTGGTGGAGTAGTAAATCCTGTTCTATGATCTTTTTCTCTATTACCTGCAACTAAAGTATCGACAGTTAAACACATTGCATCAAAACCAGATCTTCTGGATCTGTCTATTAAATCATCAGAAATTGATCTATCTTTATGAACATAAAGCTGAAATAATTTTGGGCCACTTGAAATATTTGCTACTTCTTCAATAGTATTATTTCCCATGGATGACATGCTATAAAAAGTATTAAATTTTTCAGCTGCTCTTGCAGATGCTTTGTCTCCATCTGGATGGTATAATCTCTGCATAGCTGCAGGAGAAAGAAAGATTGGCATATCAATCTTTCTACCAAATAAAGTAGTTGATAAATTTGGTTTACCAACATTAGCCAAAATATTTGGAATTAGATCACAATCATTGAATGATTCTGTATTTCTTCTTAAAGTTGACTCATCATCTGCCCCACCATCAATGTAATGAAATATTGGTGAGGGTAATTTTTTTTTTGCTAATTTTCTGAAGTCTTCAAAGTTATGGCAATTTTTTAAATTCACTATCTTCTGAATCTTAAATTGTTTCTATTCAAGTCACTTATCTTAGTACACCCCATTAATTTCATATCTCTAACTAATTCTTCCTTATACTTTTCTAAAGCTCTCTCAACACCTGCTTGTCCTCCAGCAGCTAAAGCATAAAGATATAATCTTCCACCAGAGCAAGCTTTAGCACCAAGAGATAGTGCTTTGAGCATGTGAGTTCCTCTATGAATTCCACCTTCACAAATAACATCTAATTTATCACCTACAGCATCAACTATTTCTGCAAGTTGATCAAAAGGAGATCTTGACCCATCAAGTTGTCTTCCACCATGATTTGAAACCATTATTCCTGTACATCCTATGTCAACTGCTCTTTTGGCATCTTCAACACTCATCACTCCTTTAAGAGCAAAATGACCACCCCATTGAGAACAAAGTTTTTCAGCATCTTTCCAATTCATAGATTGATCAAGCATAGTAGAAAAATAATTTCCAATCGAAGAATTAGTACTCGTGCCTTCTTTAACAAAATCTTGAAGATGAGGTAATTCAAACTTACCTTTTGTTAAATAGTTTATTCCCCACATCGGCTTTGTAGCAAAACTAAATAAACTTGCTAATGTGAGCTTAGGTGGAGATGTAAAACCAGTATGTAGATCTCTTTCACGATTTCCGCCAGTTATTGTATCTACTGTTAAAGCCATAACATCAAATTTTGCAGCTTTCGCTCTTTCTAAACAAGAATCATTTAAGCCTCTATCTTTATGAAAATAAAACTGAAACATCTTTGGAGTGTCGATCATAGAAGATATTTCCTCAACACTTACTGTAGCTAAAGCAGAAACACCAAACATTGTATTAAATTTTTTTGCAGCTTTTCCGACTGCTCTTTCACCATCATAATGAAAAAGTCTCTGAAGTGCGGTTGGTGCTAGATAAAAAGGTAAATCTAATTTTTTACCAAAAATAGTGGTTGATAAATCAACATTCTCAACTCCTCTTAAAACGTTAGGTACTAAATCAACATCATCGAATGCACTAGTATTTCTTGCATAAGTAATTTCATCATCAGCAGCTCCATCTATATAATGAAAAATAGGTGAAGGTAATTTTTTTTTTGCTAATTTTCTAAAATCACTAAAATTATGACAATCTTTTAAATTCATTAAAAATTTTAAAATTTTTTAAGAAAATTAAACATGTAGCTATTTGCCCCAGGATTTTTATCTCCTAAGCTAGCATTTGATACATGATTATAAGAAACACCAAAACTTGTAGTGTCTGAAGATATATAGGAAAGTTGAACTTCAGATTTAAATTCTAAAACGTGACCTAAATCTTTTCCATTTCCTTCATGATAAAGCCCTGGAGCAAAACTTGGCGTAAATATCATTCCTCCCATATCCACATTCCACTCTATTCCAGTGTAAATATAAGCTGCAGAATTTTCTGTTATAAATCCACCTGTAATTGGTGAAACATTACCAAGAAATGTATTTCTATTTAAATTTTCATCTTGATGTTGGAAACCTATAAGAATTGCTTTTTGTTTATCATCACTAAAATCAAAGTTTCCAGCAAAATAGTTCAATTGATGATTTTTTATATTCACTTCTTCTACAGCAAACAATTTTGTAGCAGTAAATAGAGCAACTATAAATAAGCTTAGCTTTTTAAAATTCATTTCTCTTAATAGCAGATTATTATTTAATGTTTATTAATTTTTTAAATACTATTGCACCCCCAAATAAGAAGATCAATAGGGGTAAAAACCACAAAATATAAGTATTTTTATTAAATTTAGGATCATACAAAATCCACTCTCCATATTTTTCTGTCAAAAAAGCATAAATTTCTTTTTCAGATAAACCATCATTAATTTTATTTTTTACTACAAGTTTTAAACTAATAGCAAAATCAGAATCAGAATCATAAACTGATTGACCTTGACAAATTAAACAACGTAAATTTTTTGTAATTTTATTTTGAAGATCAGTCTCATCTGCTTTTAAGTAATGAAAAGAAAATATTAAAAAAATAATAAATACAAATTTCAGTGTTTTCATTTAATAAAACTTTTGATTTCTAATATTGATTCAGAATTAAGAGGCCCTATATATTTCTTAATAATTTGATTTTCAAAAATTAAAAATGTTTCTGGAACACCATAAGCTCCCCATTCTATTGCTCTAGTCCCATCTTTATCTAATAAAATTTTAGAATAAGGATT
>CACEIY010000018.1 GCA_902559635.1 uncultured Pelagibacteraceae bacterium
AATTTTGTGTTAGAATAATTATTTATTAATAATTTTCTTTCCAACTTTCTAATTGAACTGCTCCAGATACAGATTTTGCCTTAGATTTACCTGTAACTAGGTTATCTTTAGAAGTAAATCCACTAATATTCTTATTAGCCTCTCCAGATAGACCAATATAAAGATTATCACCTTGAATTACAACTTCAGAGAGTACTCCTGTACCAATTGTAACTGGAAAATTGGCTATAATTGATCCACATTTTGAATCGTATGCATGTAGTATAGCTTTTCCTGTCTTACAGGCATTTGTTGCATCTGTTGGTTCATAAATAGGGAAATAAACCCTATCTTTATCGATAGTAGCCTTTGCAGTTACTTTTTGGGAGTCCTTTAAATCAACAAACCAGCCAATCTGAGACGAATTTGGACATCCAGAGCTCGAACAATTACTATATGTTCCTGTACTGGCACTTTTGTAACTAGGGAAATCTTTATCTTTAATACCAAAAAGCCTATTTTGTATTTTATTTGATCTATTTTGAAGTTTTTGACTGTCACCTGTTCCAAAATATAGCCACAGATTGTTATCAGAGTTAATTGTGGCTTCTAAAGTGTTATAGATATACCTTCCATTTTCAGTATTAGCTTGGACATCAAAGAGAGTAGTAGTAGAAATATTCTTATTAATCATATTTTCATTATTTAAAATAAAATTTTCTGTTAAATCTACTTTTGTAATTTTACCTTCAAGATCTGAAGCATAAATTAATGCTCCATCATATGTTGCTTTAGAAGTTCCATTAGCAGTTATAACTGTTAAATCTGATGGTAAAGAATTTACAATATCTTTTTTATTCACTCTAGTAACTAAAAAGTTTGTAGCACTTGGCAATTCGAAATCTAAAATAATTTTTATATTTGTTGCTACACCATTATTAACATCTTGACTTATACCATAACCCATTCCTCCCGTGCCACTAACAATTAATTTTTCAACATTTGTATTATAAGAATTTAATCCATATTGACTCATTTGAAATTCCTTAACTCCCTTGGCAACTCCAAATGAATATGCGTGATATGCAATTTGTTTATCAGTAATATCAATTTTTTTGAGCAACCTGCCTTCATTTTCAAGGTCCATAATAAAGATAGCTGATCCATACTCTGGTGCTACACCACTATTATATCCAGCTCCAAATACTGCAACCCACCTATCTTTACCACCAACTTTGATTCTTATAATTCTAGGTGTAGACCAGCTAGCACCAAGTTTTGAATAATCAAATTGTGGTGGAGGAGAGTTTCCTCCAGTATAAAAATATGAATTAAGATTTTCGTCTGAATTCCAATGTCTTATTTCTTTATTAAAGGTATCATTTTCAATTGCAAATAAATGCTTTGGATTATTTGTATCTGTTATATCAAGTGCAAAGTAACCATTTCCTCCAGCTCCTAATCCTGAAATAAGAACGGTTCTCCACCTTGGATCATCCGTCCCATTATTAGGTGTATCATCAAAATATATATCTTTTACAACTGGAGAACCATCTACTCCATAAATTGGATTTGTTGCATTAGTTTTAGTTGTGATAATATTATTTAATTTTCCAATAATATTTGGTGGAATATAGCCCCATAACTCTTTCCCATTATCAGATTTAAAAGCATGAAGTATTCCGCTATTCGCTCCTGCTATTACAACTTCAGTTCTGTTTGAACATGAGCCACCACAATCATTACCATTTTTAAAAACATCATATTGTTTTTGTTGCCTATAAAAAGCATCTGTTTTGTCAAAATTTGAAATTCCACTTGTTGTACTTGGCGCATCTGGTTTTCCAACCACTATTAAGTCAGAATTATAAATGTCTGCTAACTTATGTCTTTCATCTGTAGTGCTATTATCTTTGTCAGTATCATATGAGTCAAACCCTCTTATGAAGTTTATTAATTGATCTGTCTCTGAATCTGTAGGACTAACTTTAAGAGGAAATAGCTTTGGTTTTAAAGCAGTCCTGTTTGATATTGTAAAATTATTTGTATTATTTCTTTTATTTATATCTATTGTCCATATTTTTCTAGAATTAGGGCTTGTATTATTTAATTGTGTTGCAGCATTCCATTGTTCTGCTCCAAAAGTTCCATTAGAGTTAAGTTTATATTTTTTTAAATTTCCTTCCCATTGTTTATTTTTTGAATATTTAAAAGTAGATTGATAAATAAAATTTCCTCTTTGAACATCTGACATTACAGCAGGAGTTGTAAATGTTAAACTACCAGAGATGGCTTGTAAAATAGCGTCTTTTAAAGCAGTAAGAAGAGTTCCAGAAGAGTCTGCATACAAAGCAGTAGTAGTTCCTCCATTTACTGCCAAGCTATCATAATTACTTCTATTTCCAGTATTTATAGCAAGACCAACAGCAAAAGTTTTTACGTTTAAACTATTTTTCATATCTCTAACAACTCCCATTGCAGAATTATGACTATTCCACTGTCCATCACTAATTAAGATATTAAAATTTAATTGACATGTTGCACCAGGAGTAATTGGTGATGGAAACCTGGTTCCGCTTTGATTTAAATTTCCTCTCCAATAATTTCTGGCATAATTCATTGCTTGTAAAAGGTATGTTCCACCACCACCTCTTACACCATCAACATCAGTATAAATTGTTGCAGCACCATTTGAATTTACTGGAACTCTAAGTTTTAAATAGTTGCCCCAATAAAATCCCCATTCCATTAATCCAAAGTTGGCACCACTTGTAAGTTCAGGATCTTGTACTATTTTTTTTATCGCTTCTTTTGCAATGGACATTCTTGATTTGGGAGCACCTATTCTTGTATATGAAGTTAAGTTGTTGTTAAATTCATATATGTCATTATTTTGTTGATCGGCACTATAAACTTTATTGTCAGGTGATATTCCTAATCCCCATGGCCACCTAAAAGGGCCACTATAATTTAATGATCCATATTTTGTAACATAGTTACCAGATGAGTTAAATTTTTGTAATCTTCTATTACTACTATCATTTACAAATATATTATCATTAGAGTCAAAGGCGGCATCAACAGGATATCTCACATCTCCATTAGAAAATCCCCAATTTCCTGATCCAACTGTTTGACAAGATCCTAAGCTGGTTCCAGATATAGTATGAAGACAAACTTTGCTTGCATAATTAGAAACAGTTACTAATTTGGTCCCATCAGAATTTACATCTATTCCTGACATAGAATAATAAGTTGGATAATTAAAATGATAAGCAACTTCATTAAGTGAACTTCTACTTAGCATTCTAATATAACTTTGAGAATATTGAGTAAAACCACCAATAAATATATAATTATTTGAAACTGCTATACTCCAAGCACTCCAACTACCACCACCCGTAACTTTTTGATTAGTGCAATTTCCTGATGTATCTAGAACTTTAACACTTGCATTAGAGTAATCCAGTACATAAATCGTGTCGTTATAAATGTCTAAAGCAGTTGGATATGTAGATGAGCATGTTCCAATATTTTTTGAAAATGCACCACTTGAATCAAAGACTTTTATAGTTTTGTTGCTAAGTTGAATCGCGTAAATATTTCCATTACTATCTACCGCAACATCTGATGGTTGCTGAATATATTTTGTCCAACTTGAAATATAATTTCCATTAATATCCCAAGTCATACTTCCTGAATTATCAAGCATAATTAAAATATTTGCTGGAACATTGCTTGATCCTGTTCCAGGAGGTGGAGATTTTGCTAATAAATTATTAGACGTAAATAATAAAAGAAATAGAAATATATAAAATCTACTATTCATTTTCCTCTTCAATTATTAATTGTTTGGTTGAAACATCCTCATGTTTTTTATCTACAATTTCTAAAATTTCTAAAAAATTACCTGTGTTTTCATTGATCCCTCTTAAATTTGCATAAAGATGATAAATTCCATTTTTTTCTATTGCATATTGTTCTGGCTCATTTTTATCTATTAGTTTCTGATTTTTTTTAAATCCAGATTTATAGAAACTATTTGCTAATTTAAATAATACTCGATTTTGAATTATTTGATTTTGAAATATAATTCTTACAACTTTATCATCTATAAAAAATATAGAAATTATCGTTCCTTTTATCTTTTTATCTTGGCAAATAAATTCTACTGGTAATGTAATTGACTTAATTCCTTTAACTGGTTCACCAAGCATAAAAGCAATTTTTTCTTTTTCAAAATTACTTAAATTTTTGCCAATTTTAAATTTATTAAAATCACAATTAAGAGCTAAAGAATATGTTTGTAAGAAAAAGTATAATCCAAAAAAATAAAAAAATAGTTTTTTCATTGCACTAAGGTTACCACAGCCTCTAAAGGAACAATAACATTGTTTTGAGCATCACATTTACTTGCAGTTTCATTACAACCACATGAATAAATAGTGTATAAAATATTTTTAGTTCCTGATTTTTTTCTCCCTGAGGAATTATTGCCATTTTCATCAGGCGTATAAGCTATAAAATATTCAAAACTATATTTCCCAAGTCTTAAAGCTTCATCTCCTGAAGAACTTATTACCTGATTAAGTGATTTTCTCTCTGTGTAAAAACCATTGTTAGAACTTCTTAAATTTGGAAAAAAAGTAGCTTTGCAAAATCGAAGTTGTCTGTCTAAACCATTAGGTGGTGAAGATGAGAATTTACTAATATTTCCAACCATCCAATTTTTAGCTATAGCAATTCCGCTTTCAGCTGCATAAAAAGTTTGTTGATTACTATCTTTATTAGTATTGGCTCCATGTTCACCAGAAGTAATATTTACTAATGTTGCCCCCATAATTGTCATCACGACTAGAAGTAATAATGCTAATGGTAAGGCAAAACCTTTTTCACTATTTCTTTTTAAATTTTTCATTTGTTATAAGATGCTGTTTGACCAATACTAGTTCCTGTTTGTTCAGATATAGCAATATGCTTTGCTAAATTTCTTGTATGCACACTTACAAAAAAAGTCTCTCGATGATATTTGTCTGCTGGAATATTTATATTACTTCCATGGGGTGCTTCACCATTAATAATTTTTGTTGATTTTGCTTTAGCATACACCTCTTTCGGAGATCGAAGAGTTAAGTATATTTCAGCAGTATGAACTAAATCAACATTTGCTTGACCTTTTGTTAATTGACCATATTTAGTATTCACGAGTGTATCTTTGCCCTGAGCATCTTCAACTGGTCCACAACCACTATTGCAAACTGGGACTAATATTTTACCTTCTTTATCTTTTAAGATAACTTGAAAATCTTCTACATATGGAATGAACAATTCATTACGCATATACACATTTGCATTTCCAGCATGCCTGTTTAATGTTGCATATTTTGCAAGATAGTAATCATTACTATCTTGATATTTTTCTAACTGATAAACTATATAATGACTTTCTGTTGCAGAATTAGTGTACCAAAGTTGGAGCATATCAGATTGACCATACTTACCGCCAAACCGTTTAGAGGAAACACTTAAAAAATCATGTCTTACTGTTCTTTCAGTTCTATTCTCTGGAGAATGAGCTAGATAATTTGGATCTACATATCCAGTCATTCTAAGTTCTTTTGTTAAAATTGATAAGGCTTCTCTTGCAGTATTATTAATATTTGCCTTTTGTGAAATTGACTTATAAGACTTATTAAAATAGCCATAAGATGCAAAAGCTGCAGCAATACTTATTACACCTATTACCGTGGCAACTAAAACTTCTGCTAAAGTAAAACCAGAATTTTTTGATCTCATTTAACAACTACTCCTAAATATTTTTTTCTTTTTCCTTTGCCAGTAAAAAAATTTACTCTTCCGCTAGTGTTTGTACCTGAATTTACATAAGTTCTCTTACTATCATAACTATCACATTTTGGTTTTCTATCTTTATTATCAACTTTCATAAAATTTTTTTCTTGTAATTTATCATCCCATTTTTTTTTCATTCTTGTATGAAGATCCGAGCTATTTTGATTTCCCGAATTACATGACTTTGAAAAATTGCTATATTTTGATACATTGTCAGGATCACCTATCATGTCTTCCATTATCATTTCAGATAAATAATTGAGTTTATTTCTCTCAGTTGCTCTATCCATAGAATTAATTGAAAACGCAGAAAGTTGCATGATTGCAATAAAGCCAATACCTATTACCACAATACAAACTAAAGACTCTATAATTGAAATACCTTTATTAGATTTAGCCATCTATTTTATTCCATTTATTTTTACTCTTATTATATTTAAAAACTTTCATATTTTGAAATTTATCCAAAGTTATCATGTACCTATGTTCTAAATTTGAGTTATACTTACAGCTGGTCTCTGTTGAATTAGATTTTGAACAAAATAAAAAGAAATCAACCATTTGACCTGTGGATTGATCTTTAATTCTTCCATTTTGATTAGGACGATAATAAGAGATAGATCCATCCTTTGTGATACAAACTGCAGTTCTCATTGGATTATGCCATGCACTTGGGTAGATATGCACATTGCTGGCAGAAACATAAACTCCAAAATCTTCTTTATCATACTGATTCTGTCTCGTAAAACCTGCTGTATCTCCAAAGCCACAGGTGTAATTCTGTTTGTGAGATGAAAAAGGAGAATTAATACTTTTATAAATTTCAATAAATCTATCAGGACTCATAGTAAAAACTTGTAATTGACGATTAAATAGAATTTGAACCATTCCATATTTTCCACTAGTGACCTCAGCTTTTCTCTCTTTGACAAAAGCTACTGTTTCAAAAACTTCTTTTTTAACATTACGATCAACTATCCAATTAGAAATTTTAGGATATGCAACAACTGAAAAAACTCCTATCACAGCTAAAACAACTAGAAGTTCCAATATAGTAAATGCGTTTTTTTTTATTTTCATTACCAAGTTTTCCCTACACAGCTAAAATGATAACTTCCATCTGGAAGCATTGATCCTATAATTAGCCAATGGCTATAACCATTATTACTACAGGCATTTTTACTAAAATCTCTAGAGCCAAGACTTTCATAACTAATACAATGATTACCAGGTTTCATTGATTGATCTGCACTAGCTCGATTAGGACAACTCCCACCGATACCATTCTTTTGGTTATGTGATTGTATCACATTTTTAAAATCAGATTTCCAACTAAAGTAGTATTTAAAAGGTCGATACATACCACTCACAGTATGCCATTCATTATTATTTTTATTGCAGGCAGCTTTTGCAATTCTGTTGTTGCTACCATATTTTATTGAAACTTCATCAGAATAATTGATACATTGAGTTAATATTTCTGTTTTAATAAAATCATTCATTTCTTTATTTTGTGTTTTGATTACTTGTGTTTGAGCCATGGTTGTATATTTAGAATAAGCAACAACCCCTATTGCTGATAAAATGCCTATAATTGCAACTACAACTAATAACTCAATTAAAGTAAAACCTTTAAGAATTTTTTTCGGCATTTGAAATATGTCCTCTGCCAATCAAATCTTCAATTGATTTTTCCATTGTAATCATTCCTTCACGCTGGCCAGTTTGCATAACACTTGGAATTTGGTGAATTTTTGCCTCTCTAATTAAATTTTTAATAGGTGAATTACAAACCATAACTTCAAAAGCACCCACTCTTCCTGAACCATCTTTTTTTTTAAATAGTTTTTGAGTTACAACCATATTTAAAGACTCTGCTAATTGAGCTCTAATTTGTCCTTGTTGCTCTGGTGGAAAAACATCTATAATTCTATTTACAGTATTCGGTGCACCACTGGTGTGCAATGTTCCGAAAACTAAGTGACCAGTTTCAGCTGCAGTTAATGCCATTCCAATTGTCTCAAGATCTCTTAATTCTCCGACTAAGATAACATCTGGATCTTCTCTTAAGGCAGCCTTCAATGCTTGAGCAAAACTTTCAGTTTGTTTTCCAACTTCTCTTTGTGAAACGATACTTTTTTTATCTTTATGTATAAACTCTACAGGATCTTCAATAGTAATGATATTTGCAGGTCTCGACTCATTTATTTGATTAATAATAGCAGCTAAGGTTGTAGATTTTCCTGAACCCGTTGGACCAGTTACCAATACTAAACCTTTATGAGCATCAAGTAAAGAAAATAGAACTTGTGGTAAATTTAGATCTTCCATTAATGGAATTTTAGTTTCTACTCTTCTTAAAACAGCAGCCAAACCATTTAATGTTTTATAAAAGTTAGCTCTAAATCTTAACTCACCTAACATCACTGCAGTATCTAATTCTTTTTTTAACTCAAACTTTTTTATTTCTGTTTCTGAACAATTATTTTTTAATAATTCTTGTAAGTCTTTATCAGTAATTGGGGTGTTAGGTTCAATTACAATATCTCCTAAAACTCTGTAAGAAATGTCTGAACCATCTCTTAAATGGAAGTCAGAAATTTTTTTATTATTTTTTGCAAACTCAGAGATTTTATTTATCATAATAATAATGATACTATTTAATAATAAAAAGTTAAACTAATATAAGGCTATACAATAAATTCCCACACATAAAATAAATTAGACAGGCTACAATAATAAACGGTCCAAAAGGAATTTCAGATCTCATAGTTTTTTGTCTTTTTAACAATGACGGAACAACAAAAATCAAACCCAAAATAGAGGAAACAAAAAGAACAAAAGGTATAGATTGCCATCCAAATAATATCCCAATACCTGCCATCAACTTAGCGTCACCTAAACCCATGCCGTCAATTTTTTTAAAAGTTTTATATAAAAAAATAATTAACCAAATACTTAAATAACCTACTATACCACCTATAATAGATTGGTTTATTTCATGAATTAAATTTGTATTAAAATTAGGTAAAAAATTTTTTGATAATCCTAAAATAATAATACTAAAATTTAAACTATCAGGAATAATAAAATTTTCTAAATCAATAAAAAATATTATGATTAATATTAAGCTTAAAATAAATAAAAAAATATAAGTAATAAGATTATCAAATCTTAAATAAATCAATAAAAAAGTAATTCCAGTTATTAATTCAACAATAAAGTATCTTGAAGATATAATTTTATTACAATTTCTACATTTTCTATTTAAAAGAAAAAATGAAATTAATGGTAAATTATCAAACCAACTAATTTTTTTTTTACATTTCGGACAAAAAGATCGACCATTTACAAGCTGTTCATTTTTTGGCAATCGATATATACAAACATTTGCAAAACTTCCAAGGCATGCACCTAATGCAAAGATTAAAAGTGAATAAAAAAAAATCAAAAAGTTAAATAAGTAACTAGATTAATTACACCTTGGTAACAATAATCAATAAAGATTATACTATTTTCATATATTAAATTTAAGTTTTGAGTATAAACTTCTATTTTCATTAATTATCTTTTTTAAAAAAATTTTTAATTACTTCAGGTTTCCAAATATAATAAAATAAATAAGGTACAATTGCTGGAACTAAACCAAACCATATCCACTCATCCCATCTAAAAGTTTTGCTTCCTTTTGCAAGTAAACCATTTGCCCAAACTAGATAGCCTACTAAAATAATCCAAAAGAGTGATAAAGTTAAATAAATTTTAAATTTTTTCATAAATACTTATTTAATTATACCAAAATTAATTCGACTTGGAATTGTAAGTTCTTAAGAATGTATAGCTCTTTTATCTACTGATAAAGCTGCCTCTTTTACAGCTTCTGAGAATGTTGGGTGAGCATGGCAAGTACGTGCAATATCTTCGGCACTAGCTCCAAATTCCATAGCAACACCAATTTCTGCAATCAATTCTCCTGCATGAGGTCCAATTATATGGGCTCCTAGGACCTTGTCTGTTTTTTCGTCCGCTAAAATTTTTACAAATCCTTCAACATCATCTATCGCTTTTGCTCTCGAATTAGCCATAAATGAAAACTTACCTACTTTATATTTTTTTTTTAATTCTTTTAATTGTTCTTCAGTTTTCCCTATTGAAGCAACTTCAGGTGTTGTATATATCACACCTGGTATTGTCTCATAATTGACATGACCAGATTGACCAACAATATTTTCTGCAACAGCCATACCTTCATCTTCTGCTTTGTGCGCTAACATTGGACCATCTATTACATCTCCAATTGCATAAATATTTTCTACATTAGTTTTAAAATTTTTATCTGTTTTTATTCTTTTTCTTTCATCTAGATCAACTCCTAAAGCATCCAAGTTTAAACCTTCTGTATTTGGTTTTCTACCTACAGAAATTAAAACAACATCGCATTCTAAATTATTTTGGTTTCCATTTTTATCAACAGTTAAAACAACTGCTCCTGAATTATTTTTTTTAATTTTTTCAACTTTATTTTGCATATTAAATTTTATTCCCTGTTTTTTTAAAATTTTCATAAATTCTGATGAAATTTCTTTATCCATGCCGGGTGTAATATGATCTAAAAACTCAATAACATGAACCTCTGAACCTAATCTCGACCACACAGATCCCATTTCTAAACCAATATATCCTCCTCCAACTACCACCATTTTCTTCGGAACTTTATCAAACTTTAAAGCTCCTGTAGAAGATACTATTATTTTTTCATCTATTTCTATTCCAGGTAAAGAGACAGACTTTGACCCTGTTGCTATTACTGTTTTTTCTGTTTTTATTAATATTTCTTTATTTTGATCGTCTTTAATTAAAATTTCATTCTTAGACTTAAAGCTTCCTTTGCCTTTAAAATAAGTAACTTTGTTTTTTTTCAATAGAAACTCAACACCTTTTGTAAGAACAGTAACAGCTTTGTCTTTACTTTTCATCATTTTATCAAGATTCAATTTAACATTTCCAATTTCTATGCCTTTCTTTGCTAAACCTTTTACTTTATGAAATTCCTCAGACAAATTTAGTAAACTCTTTGATGGAATACACCCTACATTTAAACAAGTGCCTCCTAAACTTCCTCTTGATTCTATACACGCTGTTTTTAATCCTAATTGTGCTAGCCTGATTGCACAAACATATCCACCTGGACCACCACCAATAACAACAGCTTGAAATTTTTCTGACATTAAATATCTAAAAACAGCCTTCTAGGATCTTCTATATTTTCTTTTATCATTTTTAAAAATGAAACTGACTCTTTCCCATCAATAATTCTATGATCGTATGACAATGCAAGATACATAATTGGTCTTACAATAATATTACCATCTACAACTACTGGTCTTTCTACAATATTATGCATACCTAAAACACCAGATTGAGGTAGATTTAAAATAGGGGTAGAAAGCATTGAACCATAAACACCTCCATTACTAATTGTAAAAGTTCCTCCTTGAAGATCTTCAATGGTTAACTTTCCATCTCTAGCTTTTTCTGAAATTTCTTTAATATTTTTTTCTATATCTGCAAAAGATAATTCATCAACATTTTTTAAAACTGGAACTACTAATCCTTTATCGGTTCCTACGGCAAAACTTATATTATAATAGTTTTTATAAATTATATGCTCTCCATCTATTTCTGCATTAATAGCTGGAAATGATTTTAATGCTAATACACATGCTTTAACAAAAAAAGACATAAAACCCAATTTTATTTCATATCTGCTCTGAAAATCTTCTTGATTTTCTTTTCTCATCTTTATTACATTAGACATATCAACCTCATTAAATGTGGTTAATAATGCAGCATTATCCTGGGCTTGTTTAAGCCGCTTGGCTATAGTTAATCTTAATCTAGTCATTTTAATTCTTTCTTCTTGACCAAACTTAATTTTTCTTTCTGATGGTTGTGGTTGAGCACCCATCAAACTAATCAAATCTCCTTTTAAAATTCTTCCATCTTTTCCTGTACCTTTAACTGAACTAATATCTATTTCATTTTCAGCAACAATTTTTCTAACTGAAGGGGACAAAGTCTGTTCTTCAGATTTTATATCTAAAGTTT
>CACEIY010000019.1 GCA_902559635.1 uncultured Pelagibacteraceae bacterium
TAATATTCTAGGAAATTTCCAAACTATTGAAGAAGTTATAAGAAATAGATTTATTGTTGATGAGGGCGATCCTTTAAATAACCTTTTATATGCTAAATCTGTAGATAATATTAAAAGTTTAAGAATTTTTAAAAGTGTCAAAAGTGAAATTAAAGAAGGATCCAATAGCAATCTTAAAATTATTGACATAATTGTAGAAGAACAACCTACTGGTGAAATTTCTTTATTAGCTGGTGTTGGTACTACCGGAACAACAGTGGGTGGTGGAATTGTAGAAAAAAATTTTTTAGGTAAAGGTATAAATCTTGAAACAAATCTAGAAATTTCTGAAGAAACAATAAAAGGAAAGTTTGTATACTCAAAACCAAATTTTGCTTATACAGATAATACACTATTTACATCCATTAAAGCTACTACTTCAGATTTTTTAAATGACTATGGATATAAAATTAAAGAAACAGGATTTTCTCTAGGAACAACTTACGAACAATATGAAAATCTCTTTTTTAGCCCTGAAATTTCAATGGCAATCGAAGATTTAACAACCGACTCTACTGCTTCAAGTCAATTAAAAAAACAAGAAGGCACATATGAAGATTTTTATTTTAATTATGGGTTAACTTATGATTTAAGAGACTCAGGTTATAGACCTACATCAGGAAATAACACTACTTTTTATCAACAATTACCAGTTATATCTGGTAATAATGAACTTTCTAATACACTCATATTTACTCAATATAAAAGTTTAAATCAATCTACTGATATGATTGGTAAAGCAAGTTTATATTTTAAATCAGTTAATTCATTAAATGACTCTGATGTAAGAATATCAAAAAGAACACAAGTACCGTACAATAGATTAAGAGGATTTGAAAAAGGAAAAATAGGTCCAATTGAGAATACAGATTATATAGGCGGTAATTATGTTACAGCATTAAATTTTTCTACAAATTTACCAGGAATATTAAATACTGTAGAAAATATAGATTTTTTATATTTCATAGATATAGCTAACGTATGGGGAGTTGATTATAATAGTGCACTCGATGATTCTAATACAATAAGAAGTTCTACAGGTATTGGTCTTGATTGGTCTACTCCAATTGGTCCCCTAAGTTTTTCTTTAACTCAACCATTAACTAAAAAATCTTCAGATAAAACTGAAACCTTTAGATTTAATCTTGGCACTACCTTTTAATGCTAAAAAAAATCAATTTCTTTTTAATAACAACATTTTTGTTTTTTATTAACACTTATTCATTTTCTGAAAATAAAATTTTATTTATTGATATTGAATATATTTATTTTAATTCTAATGCTGGAAAAATAGTTGATAAAAAAATTCAATTAGAAACAAAAAAAATTAATGATGAATTTTCTGGTTATAAAAAAAAAGTCCAGGATGAAAAAAAGAAATTAATTAATCAAAAAAATATTTTATCTAAAGAAGAGTTGCAAAAAAAATCTATAGAATTAGAAAAAGAAATAAAAGAATATAATAAAATAATATCAAATAAAAATAATCTCCTTACCAAATATAAAAATGAAACGAAAATAGAGTTTACAAAGAAATTATCCAAGATAGTTCAAGATTATGCTTCCAATAATTCAATAGAAATGATTATAAAAAAAGATAATATTTTAATTGGTAAAAATGATTTAGATGCTACCAAAGAAGTATTAGATTTATTTAATGAAAGTGTTGAATCAATTGAAGTAAACTAATGAAACTGAATAAAAAAGAAATTGCTGAACTTTTGCCTCACCGAGAACCTATGTTACTTATTGATGAGTTGATTAACATTAAAAAACTACACTCTGCTACAGCAATAATGAATGTTAAAAAAAACGCTTTTTATGTAGATGGTCATTTTCCTGACAACCCTGTTATGCCTGGGGTACTTATCGTTGAAGCATTTGGACAAGCTGCTGCTGCATTAACTGCCCATGGTATAGATAAAAAAGAATATGAAAATAAATTAGTTTTCTTAATGAGCATTGAAAAAGCAAGATTTAGGAATCCAGTTTTACCAGATTGTATACTTGAACTGAATATAGAAGCTATTAGATCTCATGGAAGAGTATGGAAATATAAAGGTGAAGCTTTTGTTGAAGGAAAAAAAATGGCAGATGCACAATGGGCAGCAACTATTGTTGATAGGAAATAATTAGCAATAAATCTTGATAAGCATTTGAAGTAAGTTTTGATATTAAACTTATTAATGGATAATCCTTTTTTTAAAAATACCGGACCTTATGATATCAATAATCTGTTAAAATTAATTAACTTAAAAGGACAAAATTTTTCAGAAGAAAAAATTAATGATATAAAAGATCTTTATTCATCTCAAAATAAAGATATTACCTTCTTTCATTCAAAAAAATATAATGATATAGCAAAATCAACTAAAGCATCTTATTGTATAACAAATGATAATCTTAAATCTTTTTTACCAGATACTTGTAAACCTATAATTTCAGATAAAGTTTTATTACATACTGCTCAGATAACTAAAATTTTTTATCCAGAGTCCGTAACTGATGACTTTGATAATACTGTAGAAGATATAAATCAAACAAAATTTAAGGAAAAAGTAAAATTTGGTAGAAATGTTTTAATTGGCAAAAATGTTAATATTGGCTCAAATTGTCTAATTGGACATAATTCAATTATAGAAAAAAATGTGTCTATAGGAAACAATTGTTCTATTGGTTCAAATGTAATTATAAGAAATTCTTTAATTAAAAATAATGTATATATATTAGATGGAAGTATTATTGGTAAAAAAGGATTTGGTTTTTTTCCAGATAAAATTTCTAATTATAGATACCCTCAAATTGGAATAGTAATTATTGAAGATAATGTTGAGATTGGCTGTGGTTCTACAATCGATCGTGGGTCTCTTTCAAATACAATAATTGGAAAAAATACTTATTTAGATAATCAAATCCATATAGCTCATAATGTTAAGATAGGAGAGAATTGCATAATTGCTGGACAAGTAGGTTTTGCAGGAAGTTCAACCTTAGGAAATAATGTAATGATAGGTGGTCAAGCTGGAATCTCAGGACATCTTAAAGTAGGTAATAACGTACAAATTGGAGGTGGCAGCGGTGTGATAAAGAATATACCAGATAACACTAAAGTTATGGGTTATCCGGCGAAAGATTTAAAAAATTTTATTAGAGAAAATAAATGATAGATAAAACAGCTTTAGTTGATAAAAATGCAAAAATTCATCCAAGTGTAAAGATTGGCCCTTATACCGTCATAGGACCCGACGTTGAAATTGATGAAGATGTAGTTATTCATTCTCATGTAAATATTTCTGGTAATACTAAAATTGGAAAAGGCAATGTAATTTATCCTTTTGCATCAATAGGTAATGATCCACAAGACTTAAAATATAATGGAGAAAAAACTTTACTAGAAATTGGTGATAACAATAAATTTAGAGAATATGTTACAGTTAATCCAGGCACCGAAGGTGGAGGAAGTGTAACAAAAATTGGAAACAATAATCTTTTTATGATTTCATCTCATGTGGCGCATGATTGTAAGGTTGGAAATAATGTAATTATAGCTAATAATGTACCTTTAGGAGGCCATGTAACGATAGAAGATAATGTTGTAATAGGTGGAAACTCAGCCGTCCAACAGTTTACAAGAATTGGTAAAATGGCAATGATAGGGGGCATGACAGGAGTATTGCATGATGTAATTCCCTATGGATTATCGACAGGAAATAGAAACTCATTACAGGGTCTGAATTTAATAGGATTAAGAAGAGCCAAATTTGATAATAAAGATATTCTAGGATTGAGTGAAGCCTATAAAGAAATATTTGCTACCAAGAACCTTACAGATAATATAAGTAAATTAAATGGCTCATTTAAAGATAATCCTTTGGTTAAAAATGTAATTGATTTTATAGTAAAAGATAAAAAAAGATCTATTTGCACACCGTTTTCATAAAATGATAGGATTAATTTTTGGTGATACTGAATTTCCAAAGGAAATTCTAAAAACTGTCAAAAAAAGAAAAATTAAATATTTGATAATTGATTTGTCAAAATCAAAGAAGTTTAAAAAGGATAGAAAATCTTATTTAGTTTCTATAGGTCAATTTGGTAAAATCATTAATATTCTTAAGGAAAATAATTGTAAAAAAGTTTTATTTGCAGGAAAAGTCCACAAACCTAACTTTTCAAAATTAAGATTAGATTTTAAAGGTATTTATTATATCCCTAGAATTATTAAAGCATCTAAACTTGGAGATGCGGCAATACTTAAAGAAATCATTAAAATATTATCTCAAAATAAGATAAAAACTGAAAATTCACTTAAATTTAATCCTGAACTATCATTAAAAAAAGGTAATTATTCAAAGATTAAACCAAATAAAGAAGATCAATTAGATATTAAAAAAGCAATAAAAACTTTAAATAATTTAAAACAATATAATTTTAGCCAAGGCGTTGTAGTTAGAAATAAAAAAGTAGTTTCTATAGAAGGAAAAGGTGGAACTAAAAAAATGCTCGAAAAAAGCAGAAGCAAAAAATTTAGAAATCATGGAGTTTTAGTAAAATTTCCAAAAAAGAAACAAGACTTGAGAGTAGATCTTCCAACGATTGGATTAAAAACTTTAAAACAAAGTAAGACAGCTGGATTAAAAGGGATTGTTATAAAAAGCAAACAAAACGTTTTTCTAGATGAAACTAAATGTATTAAATTTGCTGATAAAAATAAGATGTTCATCTCAGTAAAATGAAAAAGATTTTTATATTAACTGGCGAACCTTCGGGAGATAAACTTGCTTCTAAAGTCATATCTAAACTTCAAAAAAATAATCCAAATATTGAGTATTCTTGTGTTGGTGGAACATATTTAGACTCATTAGGAATAAAATCTATTTTTGATCTTAAAGAAATTACTTATATTGGTTTTACAAGTGTTTTGTTAAATATTTTCAAAATAAACAATAAAATAAACAAAACCGTAGAAGAAATAATAAAATTTAACCCAGATATTTTGTTTAGTGTTGATAGTCCCGATTTTACATTAAGAGTTGCTGAAAAAGTTAAAAAATTAAATAATAAGATTAAAACTGTTCATTATGTAGCTCCACAAGTATGGGTTTGGCGAGAGGGTAGAGTAAAAAAGTTTAAAAAATTCTTAGATCATATTTTATTATTATTTTATTTTGAAAAAAAATATTTTGATAAAGAAAATATTCCAAATACTTTTGTAGGTCATCCTTTATTAGAACAAGAGTCAAAAGATAAAATAGATCTATCTAATTTTTTATCAAAAGATAAAAAAATTATCTCCCTTTTTTGTGGTAGTAGATCATCTGAAGTAAATTTACTTTTACCTATATTAATTGATTTTATAAATATGATTAATACAAAATTTGATAATTTTACATTTGTATTTCATGCAACTGATGAAAATAAGAATTTAATTAGCGAAAAGATTAATTATGTAAATTTAAAAAATGTCGAAGTTATTTCTGATGAAAACATAAAAAAACAAATACTAAATAAATCTATTTTTGCAGTTTCTAAATCTGGCACAGTTTCTCTTGAAATCTGTAATGCAAAAGTTCCTTCTATAATTATCTATAAAATGAATTTTTTAAATTTTTTAATTGTTAAAATTTTGGTCAAAATAAAATTTGCTAACATCATTAATATAATTAACAATAAAGAAATAATTCCAGAATTAATACAAAAAGAATGTAACGCTAAAGAGATTTACAATTCAGTTGTCTACTTTTTAAAAAATCCTGAATTAATGAAAAAACAAATTAGTGATTGTGAGGAAACTTTATCTAAAATTAGATCAAAAACTTCATCTTCTGACGAAGCTTCTGCTGTACTAACCAAGTTTCTTATTAGTTAATCTTTTTATTACTTCTTCTTTTCCAAGTGAAATAATTATATCATATATACCAGGTCCAAATTTTGAACCTGTTAAAGCTATTCTTAAAGGCTGCCCAACTCCTTTAAAATTAGTATCATTTGATTTAATCAATTCGTTAACTATTGGCTCTAATGTTTCTTTGTTTAGTTTATCAACGTTGTTTAGTTTGGCACTAAAATCTGATATGACTTTTTTGGCCTTATCATCAATTAACTTAATATCATCTTGATTAAAATTAACCTCATCTAACATAATATATTGACCATTATTAAATATATCTTCCAAAGTTTTCGCTTTATTTTTTAGGAAGGTTAGAGACTTTTTGATCTTATCTTTTTTATCAGACTTAATTTCACTTTTATATAATTTGCAATATTCTGTTAATTGATTAAATAAATCATTTTCATCAATATTCTTAATATAGTGCTCATTCATTGATAAAATTCTACTCATATCTAGTTTTGAAGGAGATTTGCCAATTCCTTCAAGATTAAAATGTTTAATGCTTTCGTCTAAGGTGAATATTTCTTTGTCCTTATAAGACCATCCTAGTCTAAGAAGATAGTTTCTAAGTGCATCAGGCATAATACCAATTTTGGAATAATCATCTAATGTAGAAGCTTTATCTCGTTTTGATAGTTTCTTTCCTTCAATTGTATGTATTAAAGGTATATGAGCAAAAGAGGGAAGCTCCCATTGCATAGCTTGGTAAATTTGTATTTGTTTAAAGGTATTTATTTTATGGTCATCTCCTCTGATGATATGTGTCATATTCATTTGATGATCATCAACAGATGCAGATAGGTTATATGTCGGAGTTCCATCATTTCTTAAAATAATAAAGTCTTCAACGGTATTATTGTCAATTTCAACATCACCTTGAACTAAATCTTTCAATGTAGAAGTTCCGTCTATTTTACTTTTAAATCTTATAACTGGTTTTATGTCCTTAGGTGCATCAGCTTCCTTTTTGTCTCTCCACTTTCTGTCATAAATATAAGGAATTTTTTTTTGTCTTGCTCTTTTTTTTTGTTCTTCTATTTCTTCGCTTGAGCAGTAACATTTGTATGCATTACCATTTTTAAGTAATTCATTTGCGACTTGAATATGATTTTCAACTTTTTTAGATTGTATATATTCTTCTCCATCATAATTAATACCAATCCATTTAAGAGATTTTACTATTTGATCTTTATACTCGTCTTTTGATCTTTCCTTGTCAGTATCTTCAACTCTTAAATAAAAATCACCTTTTTGGTTTTTAGAGTATAACCAATTAAATAAAGCTGTTCTCACACCACCAATATGCAAAGGTCCAGTAGGAGATGGAGCAAATCTAGTTGCTACTTTTTTCATCAGAATTGTTTAGACTATTTTATTAGAAGTTTCTATATAAAGATACCAGAACCCCTTGAACTTTTACTCTATCTGGACCAAAAATTTTAGTTTCATAATTTTTGTTGGCACTTTCTAACGCTACAACTTTGCCTTTTTTTCTAATTCTTTTAAGCATTGCTTCTTGTTCATCAATTAATGCAACAACTATTTTTCCATTATCAGCTGTATCTGTTCTTCTAATGATTACAGTGTCACCCTCGTTTATACCAGCTTCAATCATTGAATCTCCTTGTACTTTAAGACCAAAATAGTCTCCATTTTTTTCTAAATTGTTTGGCAAAGGAATTCTTGAAACTTCATTTTGAATAGCTTCAACAGGTGTACCAGCAGCTATTTTTCCTAAAACTGGAACCTCTGCTTCATTAGACATTGGTTTTTCTTCATCTAAACCACCTTTAATAACACTAGGCGAAAAACTGTTATAAATATCGTTTGCAGATGCTGTTTCTGGAAGTTTGATTACTTCTAATGCTCTTGCTTTATGAGCTAGTCTTTTAATAAATCCTCTTTCTTCTAAAGCACTTATTAATCGATGAATTCCTGATTTGGACTTTAAATTTAAAGATTGCTTCATTTCTTCATATGAAGGGGACACACCAGAACTTCTCAACTTCTTGTTGATAAATAAAAGCAGGTTTTTTTGTTTTTTTGTAAGCATAAGAACAAATATCGTACAAATGATGTTCTATAAAAGTTCTCTAAAATTAACAATAGTAAAAAAAACTAGTAAATTAGGGGATTATTTGACTAAAGAACCGAAAAAATAGAATTATTATCCAAGTTTTTTAAAAGTGATTCACCAATTAAGAAAGTTTTAATAGAGGTTTTATTGGATAATTCTAAAAGCTCATCTTTTGTTTTAATTCCACTCTCAGAAATTAATGGACCTCTGTGATTAACTAAAACATCATGAATATCAAAAGTTGTATTTATGTCAGTTTCTAAAGTTTTTAAGTTTCTATTATTTATTCCTATCATAGCATTTTTAAACTTAAGAGCTTGCTTAGCTTCTTCAATAGTATGTACTTCAACTATAATAGACATATTTAATTTTAAAGCTTCTTCATATAAATCATTTGCAAGGCTTTCACTTAAACCAGCCAAAATAATTAAAATAGCGTCAGCTCCATAACTTTTTGCTAGTGGTATCTGAAATTTATCTACAAAAAAATCCTTACAAAGAATTGGTAAATTAACTTCTTTTTTAATTTTACTAATATGGATTAGGTTTCCTAAAAAAAAATCTTCTTCAGTTAAAACTGATAAACAAGTAGCTTTATTATCATTATACATATTAGCTATTTTAACAGGATCATATTCTTTAATAATCACACCTGCTGATGGACTGGCTTTTTTAATTTCAGCAATAATTGAAAATTTATTATCTTTAATATTATTTTCAATTTTTTCTTTAAAATTAATAAATGTTTTGTTTGTATTTATCAATTCATTTAATGTGTCTAGTGAAATAGTTTTTTTCAAATTTACTATTTTTTTATTTTTTTTTTGAATTATCTTTTCAAGAACATTTTCAGCCATTTTGGATTTTTTCTAAATGTTTTATAACTTTATTTGATAAAATATGTTCTCTTGCGTTATTATATGCATCAGCGAAATTGTGATGAGTTTCATGTACTATTAATCCTGCAGCAGCATTTAAACAAACTGCTTTAGAAAAATCATTATCCTCACCTTTAAATATATTGATCATTTTTTCTGCATTAAATTTTGCATCATCTCCAATAAGATTTTCAAATTTATCTGCATTAATATTTAGTTTTTTTGGATCAATGATAATTTCAGAAATATCATTATCTTTTAATTGAATAACATTTGTTTTAGCATAAGGTGAAATTTCATCTAATCCATCTTCACTATTAACAATCCATGCAAATTTAATATCTAAATTTTTTAAAGCATTTGCAAATATTTTTAAAAGTTTTTTATCAAATACCCCAACAACTTGACATTTAACTAGGGCTGGACTACTTAGTGGACCAATCATATTAAATATTGTTCTTTTTCCAATTTTTTTTCTAGTTGGTCCTACAAATCTCATTGCACTATGATAGTTAGGTGCAAACATAAAACTAAAATTATTTTTATTTATCTGATCTTCAATTTCTTTTGGCTCTAAATTTATATTAATATTCAATGCTTCCAAAACATCACCAGACCCACATTTTGAAGAAACTGCTTTATTTCCATGTTTTGCTACTTTAATGCCCATGCTAGCTAGTAGTAATGCTGATGCTGTAGAAATATTAAGAGTGTTCATACCATCTCCACCTGTGCCACAAGTATCAATACAATTATCTACTTTTACTCTTTTGGATTTATCTCTTAGAACATAAACACCGCCAGCTATTTCGTCAGATGCTTCACCTTTATCAGATAGTAATGTTAAAAAATCAAATATTTCTTGATCATTTGCTTTACCTTCCATCAATATTTCAAAAGCAGATTTGCTTTCTTCAAAGGTTAAATTTTGTTTGTTCCTAATTTTATCAATATATTGTTTCATTAATTGTTAAATTTAATAAAGTTTTTTAAAATTTTTATTCCTAATATAGTTTTAATACTTTCAGGATGGAATTGTACACCATGAATATTAAATTGTTTGTGTTGAATACCCATAATTAGTCCATCTTCAGTCTCCGCTGTAATTTCTAAATCTGTAGATAAAGTTTTTTTATCAATTATTAAACTATGATATCTGGTAGCTTCAAAAGTACTAGGAAGATTTTTTAAAATTCCAATTTTTTTAGATTTTATTTTGCTTGTCTTTCCATGCATTAATTTTTTTGCTTGAACAATTTTTGAACCAAAAACTTGTCCAATTATTTGATGTCCTAGACATACACCAAGGAATGGTATTTCTTTATGAAGAGATTTCAGAATATTTATACAATTTCCTGATTGATTTGGGTTTCCTGGACCTGGAGAAATTACAATTTTATCATATTTTTTTTTAATAATTTCTTTTGACTTAATTTTGTCATTTCTTATAACATCTACTTTTGTATTTAGTGATGAAATGTAATGATACAAATTAAATGTAAAACTATCATAATTGTCTATTAATAATATTTTCATTATCTTAAAGCGTTAATTAAAGCTTTTGCTTTATTAACAGTCTCCTCATATTCATTTAATGGTTTGCTATCAGCAACAATACCTGCACCTGCCTGAACATAAAACTTATTATTTTTTGCAACTGCAGTTCTTAAAGCTATACAAGTATCGAACTCACCATTAGCAGAAAAATATCCAATACCTCCAGCATAAACTTTTCTTTTGGATATTTCTAATTCATCTATAATTTCCATCGCTCTTATTTTAGGTGCTCCAGAAACTGTTCCAGCAGGAAAACCAGCTAAGAGAGATTTAAATTTTGAAAATTTTTTATTATATTCACCAACTACATTAGAAACTATATGCATAACATGAGAATATTTTTCAATTATAAAGCTTTCAGTAACTTTAACAGTGTTAATCTTAGATACTTTTCCAGCATCGTTTCTGCCTAAATCTAAAAGCATTAAATGTTCGGATAGTTCTTTCTTATCTTTAAGAAGATCTTTTTCGAAATAACGATCTTTCCTAAGTGTTTTGCCTCTAGGTCTAGTCCCTGCTATAGGTCTGACAGTAATTTTATTGTCTCTTAATCTTACTAATATTTCTGGACTAGCACCAATTATTTGAAAATCTCTAAAATTGAAGAAGAACATAAATGGCGAAGGGTTTGTAACTCTTAATTTCTTATAAATTTCTATAGGTTTTTTTGTTAGTTTTGCTTCAAATCTTTGACTCAATACTACTTGAAAAATATCACCTAATTTAATGTATTTTTTAGCTTTATTAATCATTTCTAGAAACTTATTCTTTGATGTATTTGATTTAACTTTTATATCTTCAAATTTTTGATTTATTCTTTTATTTAAATTTTTTATAGAAGATTGAATTAATAATTTAAAAAGTTCTGATTTAACTTCATCAAACTTTTTCTGGTAACTATTAATTTTCTCATCTTTAAAAACGTTGATTATATAAAATATCTCTTTTTTTAAATTATCGTGAATTACAAGTGTTCTTGGACGAAGGAGCCTAACATCAGGTAAATTTAGATCATTTTTACAATTATTAGGAATTTTCTCAATATATCTAATTGAATCATAAGAAAAATATCCAGATATTAACGAACAAATTTTTGGTAAATTTTTTGGTGTCTCAAACTTAAATTCTTCAATTATTTTTTGAATTAAGTATTCAGGTTTATCTTTTAATTTTATCTTTTTATTGTTTTTTATAAGATAAGATTGAGAGTTGTTGAATTCCCAAACTTTATCAGGGTTTCTTCCAAATATCGTGTATCTTCCCTTAATCTTACCTTTTTCTACAGATTCAAAAATAAAACTATTTTTTTCTTCTAAAAAATTATCAATCAAATTTAAAACTTCCTCATCATTTTTAACTTTTTTAGAGGTATAAATTATTTGATTTTTTTTGCTTCTGTGTCGAAACTTAAAATCTTTGAAGCTTCGATTAATTATCATTGAAAGAAATTTTTAACTCGTTCTATTG
>CACEIY010000020.1 GCA_902559635.1 uncultured Pelagibacteraceae bacterium
TGTTGCAAGATCGTTGGTGTTTGATCCACAATTAGTTTTAATGGATGAACCTCTAGGAGCTTTAGATAAAAATTTAAGAGAAAGTATGCAATATGAAATTAAACATATTCATGAAAGTATTGGTGTTACAGTTGTTTATGTAACCCATGATCAAAGTGAAGCTTTAACTATGTCAAATCGAATTGCAGTATTTAATGATGGTAAAGTTCAACAATTATCAAGCCCAGATGAATTATATGAAAAGCCAGTAAATTCTTTTGTAGCTGAATTTATAGGAGAGAATAATACTTTTTCTGGTGAAGTTTCGGACATCTCAGGAGGAAAATGTAAAGTTAAATTGTCTAATTCAGAAATATTAGCAAATCCTATTCGGGTAAAAGGCAAAGGAGAAAGAACAATCGTTTCTTTAAGACCTGAAAGAGCATTAATTAATCCAAGTGATAAGATGGATAATATTCATATTGGAAAAATTGAGGAGATTATTTATCATGGTGACCACACAAGAGTTAGAATTAATCTTCTAGGAAATTCAGAATTTATACTAAAAGTTCCAAACAGTTCCTCTAATCTTGATATAAAACTTGGGAAAGAAATTAAAATTGGTTGGAACAGCGAAGACGCTAGGGCTTTAGACCCAAAATAATCATCAGAATTATTTAAAAAATGCATCAAATCAGCAGTTGACTCTCATTATTGATCTTGTTGTAATCAATTTTTATAAAAAAAACGTTTAAACGAAGGAGAAAAATGAAGAAAATTAGTAAGTTATTACTAGCCATTTCTTTTGTACTTTCTATAACTTCATCAGCATTTGCAGTTACTGTTGCATCTTGGGGTGGAGCTTATACAGAGTCTCAAAAATTAGGCTATGGTGATCCTACTGCTAAAAAACTTGGTATAGAAATTAACTGGGTTGATTATTCAGGTGGATTATCAGAAATTAAAGCACAAAAAGAAGCTGGTGCAATAGTATGGGATATAATCGACGTATTTGCATTTGATACTATTAATGGATGTGACGAAGGTATATTTGTTGAATTTGATTTTGACAAAGACTTTCCAGCAGCTCCAGATGGTACGCCTGCAAGTGAAGACTTCTTTACTGACATGCCTAGCAAATGTGCTGTAGGAAATATTTTATATTCTTGGAATTACGCTTATAACAGCGACAATGTTAAAGGTACTCCAAAAACTATAAAAGATTTCTTTAACACTAAAAAGTTTCCTGGAAAAAGAGCAATCTATAAGTCAGCTTTAACTAACTTAGAGATAGCTTTAGCAGCTACTGGAACAAAACCTGGAAAAGGTGGAGCAAATATCTATAAAAAATTGAATACTGAAAAAGGTGTTCAAAAAGCCTTAGATACGATCAAAAAACTTTGCACAGATCCAAAAGGAGGATGTGTATTTTGGTCTGCAGGTGCTCAACCGCCAGAATTATTAATGAGTGGTGAAGTTGTTATGGCAACTGGTTGGAACGGAAGATTCTTTAACGCAGCAGTTGGAGAAGGCGCGCCAATCGTACAAGTTTGGGACGCTCAAGGTCTTGACTATGAATACTTTGCACTTGTTAAAGGTGGTCCAGATGAAGCAAATGCTAAAAAAGCTCTTGCTATGATGACTAACACAGAGATGTTAGCTGGAAGCGCTAAGTATATTGCATATGCTCCTTGGAGAAAATCTTCTATTGCAGTAATGGAAGCAGGGGAGCCTTGGTATAAAGATGGTAAGACAAACATGGTACCACATATGCCAACAGCGCCAAAAAACACTAAAAATTACTTCCTAGTAGATCCATTCTTTTGGGCTGATAACGGTACAGAGCTTGGTGAAAAATGGGAAGCTATGAAAGCAGGACTATAATTTAAGTATTAAAGACTAAAATTATATATTATATTTAGGGCGGTTATTTAAATAACCGCCCTTTTTTTATGACCAACGAAACACAAAAAATATTAACAACAGATGGTATTCCTTTAGAGATTAGTCTAAAGAAGGCCGAAAAAAAAAATAAAATCAAAGCATTTCTTTTAGTAGCACCATTATTATTATTTTTAATTATTACTTATATTTTTCCAATAGGTGAAATGTTTACGAGAAGTATAGACGATAGAATGGTAACTAACATGTTGCCTAAGACATTTAAAGCAATGGAAACATGGGATGGAAAGGAACTTCCACCTGAAGAAGTTTATGCTGCTTTCTTATCTGATTATAGAGCTTTAGCTGAAAAGAAAGTACATGGAAAATTAGGACAAAGACTAAATAAAGAGAAGAATGGATTTAATACAATTCTCAAAAAATTATGGAGAAAGATGAAAAAATTTGAGGATGGTAACGCTAAAGAACAAATAATGGAAGTTCATAAAAGGTTTAGAGATGTAAAATATTGGCAAGCAATAAAAAGAACTGCACCTCCATATACTATGGGTAAATATTTAAAGGGTATGGATATGTATTATGATGAAGATGGTAAAGTAACTCAAGTCGAAAAAGATAGAAGAATACACAGAATACTTTGGTTACGAACTTTGGAAATAGCCGTTGTTGTTACTATTCTTTGCTTTTTAATGGGTTATCCGATTGCTCACTTGCTAGCTGTACTTCCAATGAAATATAGCAATTTATTAATGATTTGTGTTCTTCTGCCATTTTGGACCTCTTTACTAGTTAGAACAGCAAGTTGGATGATTTTGCTTCAGCAACAAGGAATTGTAAATGATTTCTTTGTAATGATAGGACTAGTAGCAGACGATAATAGGCCAGAGATGATGTACAATAAAACAGGCACCTATATTGCCATGACCCAAATTCTTTTACCTTTTATGGTATTGCCACTGTATAGTGTTATGAAAACAATATCCCCTAGTTTAATGAGGGCAGGAAAATCTTTAGGAGGTACTCCATTTGTTGCTTTTTGGAAAGTTTATTTTCCGTTAACAATACCAGGCATTGGAGCAGGTTGTTTATTAGTTTTTATACTTGCAATTGGTTATTATATTACCCCAGCATTAGTTGGTGGAGCTTCAGGAACATTGATTAGTAATCAAATAGCTTACCATATGAAAGAAACTTTGGACTGGAGTTTTGCTTCAGCTATGGGACTCATGTTGTTAACAGGAGTTTTAGCTGTTTATTGGGTTTATAATAAACTTGTTGGAATTGATAATATTAAATTAGGATAGATAAATGGCTTTACCAAAGTATACAGAGACTCGCTATAGAATTTGGCATTATTTATATTTATCAATTTGTGGTTTTGTATTTTTCTTTTTAATAGCTCCATTGTTTGTAATTTTTCCACTTTCATTTAATGCTGAAGAGTTTCTTGTTTTTTCTGAAGGAATGAAGAGATTAGATCCAGATGCATTTTCTTTAAGATGGTATGAAGATATGATTTATGGAACAAAAAATCCTTGGGGGTTGGCTGCAAAAAATAGTTTTATTATTGCAATATTTGCTACTATAGGTGCAGTAATACTTGGAACAGTTGCTGCATTAGGGTTAAGTAGTAGACATATGCCATATAAAGGATTGATAATGGCAACTCTAATTTCTCCAATGATTGTTCCTCTGATTATATCAGGTGTTGCGATTTTCTTTTTTATAGCCAAAATTGGATTGGCAGCTACTCATCTTGGAATTATTATAGCTCATATAATATTAGGAACACCATTTGTGGTTATTACTGTTACTGCTACATTGTCAGGTTTTGATCATAGTGTAACTAGAGCGGCATCAAGCCTAGGAAGTAATCCTGTTAATACTTTTATGAAAATAACTTTGCCGTTAATTTTACCAGGTGTGATATCTGGAGCATTATTTGCATTTGTTACCTCATTTGATGAAGTAGTAGTTGTATTATTTTTAGCTGGACTTGATAATACGACTATACCAATTCAGATGTGGACCGGTTTAAGAGAACAGTTGAGTCCAACTATTCTTGCCGTGGCTACTTGTTTAATTATTTTATCAACTTTAATATTAGTAACTGCTGAACTTTTAAGAAGACGATCTGAAAGACTCAGAGGAATAAATCGATAGTAATATATCATTTCATGAAGATTAAGAATGTAGTGGTGATTGGTTCAGGAACTATGGGAAGCGGTATAGCTGCCCATTTGTGTAATGCAAATGTACCAGTAACTTTATTAGATTTAAAAAACGGAAATTAGTGAAAAAGCAAGAGAAAGAATTCAGAAATCTAGGCCTCCATTATTAATTGATAAATCAAAAATTAAAAATATCAAGGTTGGAAACATAAATGATAACTTTGATGTAGTTAAGGAAGCAGATTGGATAGTAGAGGCAGTTGTAGAAAGAATAGATATTAAACATCAAATTTATGAAAAAATATTTAAAGCAAGAAAAGATGGGGCGATTGTTTCATCAAACACTTCATCAATTCCAATTAAGGTTTTATCTGAACATTTAACTGATGTAGAAAAAAAAGATTTCTGTATTACTCACTTTTTTAATCCTGTTAGATATATGGGTTTATTAGAGATAGTTAAAAATGAAAATAATGATCTTAATAAGATTAATCAGTTGAAAGAATTCTGTGAAATAGAATTAGGCAAAGGCGCTATTATTTGCAATGATACTCCAGGCTTTTTAGGAAATAGAGTTGGTGTTTATGCTATGCAAATAGCAATGACAGAAGCTTTTAAAATGAAACTTTCTGTTGAAGAAGCAGATGCAATTTTTGGAAGACCAATGGGAATTCCAAAAACAGGAGTATTCGGCCTGTATGACTTGATTGGTATAGATTTAATGGCCGATGTATTAAAAAGCTTTATCAAAGAACTTCCAAAATCAGATGAATTTCATTCGGTTGCTAAAGAAATTCCATTAGTAAAAAAACTTATTGAAACTGGATACACTGGAAGAAAAGGCAAAGGTGGTTTTTATAGAATTAATAAAACTGGAGCTAAAAAGGTTATGGAGGCAATTAATCTTGAAACAGGGGATTATTCCCCAAGTAAAAAAATTGATCTTAAGTCTGATAAAGTAGACCTAAAAGTATTAATTAATAGGAAAGATAAATATGGCGAATATGCTTGGTCAGTTTTGTCTAAAATAATTAAATATGCATCATCGTTAGTACCTGGTATCACAAAAGAATTTAATGATATTGATGAAGCAATGAGACTTGGTTTTAACTGGGCCAAAGGTCCATTTGAAATGCTTGAAGAAATAGGTGTTAAGAACTTTTTTGATAAAGTTGATGCATTTAAAGGAAATAATTTCTTAGAAAATTTATCAAAAAATAAAAATGAAGATTTTTATGGAGAGAGACAAAAGTACACAAATATTGAAACTTTAGGTAAAGTAAAAAAAACAGCCTTAAGTTTAGATGGAAATGACTCTGCAAAAATTTACAGGTTTCATGATTATAATATTGTTGAGTTTACAACTAAGGCTAATGCTTTGGATTATGACTCTATGGACGCTCTTAAAAAAGCAACTGATAAACCATTGATAATAATTAACGAAAGTATGCAGTTTTCTGCAGGAGTTAATCTTACCTATACAATGCAATTTGCAGACAAAAATGATTTTAAATCAATAGAAAAATTTATTAAATATTTTCAAGAAACTTGCAAACATTTAAAATATTCAAAACATCCAGTTATTTCAGCTCCATCTGGATTAACTTTGGGAGGGGGATTTGAAGTAATGGTCCAAAGTAATTTTGTTGCATCACACACAAATATTGTAGTTGGATTAGTTGAAACTATTGTAGGTTTAATACCAGCTGGTGGTGGATGTAAAGAAATGCTAGCTAGGTGGTTAGATACAGATGAGGCAAAATCAGACCCTAACTATGCTCCTCTAAAAGTTTTTGATATTATTGGATATGGAAAAACAGCCACCTCACCTATTGAGGCTGAACCAATGAAGTATTTAAGACCTGATGATAAAAAAATAATGAATAGAAACAGTTTACTAGAGGTTTCTAAAAAAATTCTAATAGATAATAAAGATTTTAAAGCCCCCGATGAACTTAAATTTAAACTTCCTGGAAAAGCTGTTAGACGAGAAATGGATAAGATTTTAGAAAAACTTTATAATGATGAAGTGATCTTAGATCATGGTGTTGAAGTTGCAAAAGAATTAGCTCATGTATTAAGTGGTGGAGATACCACAATAGATAAAACTTTATCTGAGGATGATTTATTTAAATTAGAATTGGATGCTTTTATGAGATTAATTGAAACTAAAAAAACTCAAGATAGAATTAAACATACTCTAGGTACTGGTAAGCCCTTAGTTAACTAACATTTTTAAAGAATTTATATAATCTGGTCTTAATACGTATTGAGATTTATCCAAATATTTAATCTTTTTTAAAGCATCTAATCCATAAATTACTTTTCCTATTGGAGTATATTCTGTTTCATATAAAGGTTCATCTCTCAGAATTATAAAGAATTGACTATCTTCAGTATTATAGTTCTGTGTTCTTGCTAAACCGACTGTTCCTTTATCAAAACTAAATGGTGAGTCTACTTCAGAATTTATAGTTCCTAATCCAGACTTTCCTGTTCCAATTTTTCCATAATCTATATTTCCTTTTTTTCCAAATTCTAAATCTCCCGCTTGTACAAGTGTATCTTTAATTACTCTATGAAAAGCAACATCGTCATATGCTTTAGATTCAACTAAAGTTCTAAATCTTTTTACAGCATTAGGAGAAATATCAGGATAAAGTTCAATGATAACGTTTCCACAGGGTACATTTAATACAGCAATGTTTTTTGGATTATCAAAAGTAATTTTTACAGGATCATAATCTTTAACAAAAAAACATTTATCTTTTATTAAAAAAAAAGAACTTAAAGAAAATAAGCCAAGTAATAAAAGAAAAATAAATATTATTTTTTCAGATAACGGAGCTTTAATTTTTTTTATCATAATTTAAAACTTAAAATTTTTATCAATTTTTAAAATATTTTTTTTTATAAATTCTACTTTTTTTCTTAAGATAGGATCATTATTTGTTTTAAACTCAACAATATTTTTATCTGATATAATGTGAGAATATACTTCCGCCATGTCTTCTGATGCAGTTGATTTAGAGTATTCAGTAAAAAAACCATTAAATTCTTTATAAACATATAATCCTGTTTTATCAGTGCATGTTGAACATGCTGCGTACTGAAAGTTAACATCGTTTAATTTTGACCATTCATTTTTATCAAAATAATTTTTATATCCATCATTTATTATATGAAAAACTTCATGATGTATAACTCTCTCAAAATGTTCACTATTAAATTTAATATCTATGATTAAAGTTTTCATTTTATGATCTGGAATTCCTGCAGTTAAAATTCCAGAAATTGATAAATTTTGACAAAGAACAATATACTTAAGATTTATTTTTTTTAAAAATTGCTGATTATATTTATTTAAGTTTCTTTGAATAATTTTATATTTTTGGTCTAAATCTTTTTTTTCTGAATTATAGCAATTAATATTGTTATCAACACCAATTGTGAAAGGTTGTTTTGCATATAAGTACCTGAGTTTATTTGAATTATTTATTTCATAAATTTCAAGATTAGGAATTTTTATAAGATTATAAATTGTATTAGCTTGTACCTGAGAAGAAATAAATAAATATAATATGATTAATCTTATTAAGTTCATAAATATATATATAGTAGATATTCCAATTTAAAAGAATGTGATACAATTTTACTGTGAAAAAAAAAAGAAATAAAGATCCAATCCAACCTGTAAGTGGAACTAAAGTACCTCGGTTTGCAGGCCCTTCAACATTTGCAAGATTGCCAGAATTAAGAGATGTTGAAAGTTGTGATGTTGCAATTGTAGGAATACCATTTGATGCTGGTACAAGTTATAGACCTGGAGCTAGATTTGGACCTCAAAGTATTAGACAAGCTTCTCGACACTTAAGAACCAACTATCATCCTAGTTATGATGTTGAGCCTTTTAAAGTTCAACAAGTTGCTGATGCAGGTGATATTACATGTAATCCATTTAATATAAATGAAGCAATCAAACAAATAGAAGAAGGTGCAATTGATTTATTAAAAAAAACAGGAGGCATAATAAGCTTAGGAGGTGATCATACTATTGCTTTTCCTCTTTTGAAGGCAGTTAATAAAATCAATAATGGTCCTGTTGCATTGGTTCATTTTGATGCTCATTTAGATACCTGGGATACTTATTTTGGTGCACCCTATACTCATGGAACTCCTTTTAGAAGAGCAAGAGAAGAAAACTTATTTTTGGATGATGCATCAATGCATGTTGGTATAAGAGGCCCACTGTATAGTAGAGATGATATAAAAAATGATGAAAGTTTTGGATTTAAAATAATTCATTGTGACGAGTTCCAAACTCAAGGTACAGATAAAATTGTTGAAAGAATTAAAAAAAGAGTAGGAGATAATCCATTATATTTATCAATTGATATTGATGTTTTAGATCCTGCTTTTGCACCAGGTACAGGTACTCCAGAAATAGCAGGAATGACTACAAGAGAAATGGTTAATGTTATTAGAGGATTATCTGGAATGAATCTAATTTCAGCAGATGTTGTTGAGGTTTCTCCAGCTTACGATCATGCTGAGGTTACATCTTTAGCCGCAGCAACAATAGTTTATGAATTAACAAATTTATTTGCAAAAAAATAATGAAAGGTTAGGTGTCTCTTATGGAAAATAAAAAAAATTTTTATATTGATGGAAAATGGGTAGCACCAAAAAGCAAAAAAGAGATTAAAGTTATTAATCCTGCCACTGAGGAAAATTGTGCAGTTATCTCTTTAGGAAATAAAGAAGATGTTGATCTGGCAGTAACTTCAGCAAAAAAAGCATATAACAACTGGGCATTTTCAACTAAAGAAAAAAGAGTCCAATTATTGGAAAAACTTTATGAAAATTATAAAAAAAGGTGGGCTGATATTGCAAAAGCTATAACAACTGAGATGGGAGCTCCCAAAGATTTTGCAACTAAACTTCAAGCTGGTACTGGAGCCGCTCATTTAAAATCTTTTATCAGATATTTAAAAAATTTTGAATTTGAAAAATCATTAGGAGATCATGCCCCAAATCAAAGAATTATTTATGAACCAAAAGGGGTTTGTGCTTTAATAACACCATGGAATTGGCCTATGAACCAGGTTTGTTTAAAGGTAATGCCAGCATTAGCATCTGGGTGCACAATGGTTTTAAAGCCCTCTGAATTAGCTCCATTATCATCAATGATACTAGCTGAATTAATTGATGAAACTAAGTTCCCAGCAGGAGTATTTAATTTAGTTAATGGAGACGGAGCTACAACTGGTGAAGCTTTAACTAGCCATCCAGATGTAAATATGATTTCATTTACTGGTTCAACAAGAGCTGGAGCTTTGATTTCACAAAATGCCGCTAAAGATTTTAAAAGGGTGAGTCTAGAACTAGGTGGCAAAGGTGCTAATATTATATTTAAAGATGCAGACCCTGAAGCAATTGAAAGAGGAGCTCTTAGGTGTTTTAGAAACTCAGGTCAATCATGTAATGCTCCTACAAGAATGCTTATAGAAAAATCAATGTATAAAGAAGCAATAGATAGACTAAAAAAATATACAGAAAATTTTGAGGTAGGTGACCCTAAAAAAGAAGGCGAACATATAGGGCCTGTAATTTCTGAAACTCAATATAATAAAATTCAGACTTTAATAAAAAAAGGAATAGATGAGGGAGCAAAATTAGTTGCTGGAGGACCAGGAAAACCTAAAGGTTTAGATAAAGGCTATTTCGTAAAACCTACTGTGTTTGCTGATGTTAATAATAATATGGAAGTTGCTAGAACAGAAATTTTTGGACCTGTATTATCAGTAATGCCATTTGAAACTGAAGAAGAAGCAATTGAAATAGCTAATGATACACCTTATGGATTAACTAATTATATTCAAACTCAGGATCCCGAAAAAGTAAAAAGAGTTGCAAGAAAACTAAGATCAGGAATGGTCGATGTAAATGGTGCTGGTATTGCAGTTGATGCTCCATTTGGTGGTTTTAAACATTCAGGAATTGGAAGAGAAGCTGGAGAACACGGTCTTGAAGAATTCTTAGAAGTGAAATCTGTTGGTGGTTGGAGTTAATTTAGAGTAGATAGATCTTTTAAACTATTAAGAAATTTCAAACATTTTTTTAATTCATTAAGCTCTATAAATTCATCTACTTTATGAGCCTGTTCTATTGATCCTGGTCCACATACCACCGTACTAATTCCAACTTCTTGAAATAATCCTGCTTCAGTTCCAAATGATACTACTTCTCTTGAATTATCACCTGTTAAACTAGATACAAGTTCACATGCCTCTGATTTTTCTACACGATCAAATCCTGTTACTTCGCCAATAATTTCTTTTTTAATACTAGATTTAGAAAAAACTTTTTTCATTTCTGGCAAAAGTATTTCATTTGCAAATTTATCAATTTCATTATTTAAAAAAATTCCGTCTTCTTTTACAACAGGTCTTGTTTCCCAATTAATATAACATTTGTCAGCAATTACATTATGAGCTATCCCTCCAAAAATTCCACCTACCTGCAAAGTTGAGAAAGGTGGATCAAATATAGAATTTTTAGGAACTCTTTTTTTCAGTTCTTCTCTTAACTCAATCAGTTTACTTGCATATCTAGCAGCAAACTCTACAGCACTTACCCCTTTATGTGGTGCAGAACTATGTCCTGCTAAGCCCTCGAAATAAGTTGTGTACTCATAACATCCTTTATGTGCATCTATAATTCTCATATTAGTAGGTTCACCAATTATACAAATTCCATCTTTTATATTTCTTTTTTTTAATTCTTTAATTAAAAGTGGAGCTCCTATACATGCTGTTTCTTCGTCAAAAGTGTAACAAAAATGAATATCTCTATCTAAATTATTTTCTTTAAAGACTGGTGCAAAAGCAAGGGTGCAAGCAATAAAACCTTTCATATCACATGATCCTCTTCCATAAAGTTTGTCTCCCTTTATTGTTGCTGTAAAAGGATCTGATGACCAGCCTTTAGAAACAGGAACAACATCAGTATGGCCAGACAATATTATTGGTTTTTTTCCATTTGTTTTTTTTGCTTTTAGAGTTCCAAATAAATTTACTCTCTTTTTATCTTCATCAAAAACTTTAAAAGTTTCTATACTTAATTCGTTAAGTATTTTTTCACAGTAATTTATAAGCTCACTATTATCTTGACCAGAAACAGTCTTATAACTAATTAGATCAGTTAAAATCTTTATTGATTTTTCGTATAAATTGCTTTCTATACTCATATTTTTACTTAAATATATATTATTATTATGAAACCACAAATTACCTATGACATTTTTGACAAAGTAGACATAAGAGTAGGCACTGTAATTTCAGTCCAAAAAAATGAAAAAGCTAGAAAACCTTCATTAGTTGTAAAAGTAGATTTTGGAAAAGAGATTGGTATTAAACAATCTTCAGCTCAAATAACTCATTATTATAATGAGGAAAATTTAAAAGGAAAACAGGTAATTGGAGTTTGTAATTTTCCAGAAAAGAATATTGCGGGCGTAGTATCTCAGGTTTTGATTTTAGGATCAATTGACAAGGAAGGTAAAGTAATTTTAGTTCATCCTTCTCAAAAATCTGAAGAT
>CACEIY010000021.1 GCA_902559635.1 uncultured Pelagibacteraceae bacterium
ATTGATACACAACTTGGTCTCCCCACTTGAAAGCCATTTCACATCCAGTGAGATAAAATTCCCACATTCTAAAAAATTTTTCATCAAACATTTCAATGATCTTTTGTTTATTTTTAATACAATTATCTTTCCAATGTCTTAAAGTATGAGAGTAATGTAGTCTCAAAACTTCTATATCAGTAACAATTAAGCCTGCATTTTCTATAGGGGTTGTTACTTCACTTAAGCTTGGAGTATAACCTCCAGGAAAAATATATTTTGTAATCCAAGGATGCGGGTCTCTTGGTGGCCTAACTGACCCTATGGTGTGTATTAATGAAACACCATCGTCTTTTAATAAATTTTCTATTTGTTTGAAAAATTTTTTATAAAATTTTCTTCCAACATGCTCGAACATTCCTACACTTACAATTCTATCAAATTTTTCGTTAAGTTCTCTGTAATCCATTAATTTAAATTTAATCTGATTTTCTAAGTTCATTTCTTTTGCTTTTTTTGTGCAATAATTAATTTGATTTTCTGACAATGTTATTCCAGTAACTTCACATTTCGCACTTTTAGCTATATCAATTGCTAATGAGCCCCAACCACAACCTATATCTAGAATCTTTTGGTTAGGTTTAATATTTAGTTTTTTTATAATGTGTTGAATTTTATTATTTTGAGCTGTTTCCAAACTATCATTTTCATTTATAAAGTAAGCACACGAATATTGTCTCTTTGGATCTAAAAATAAATCATAAAGATCATCTGAAATATCATAATGATGAGATACATTCATTTTAGATTTTTTAATAAAATTAAAATTTGTTAAATACCTATAAGATCCTCTAAGTCTATTAATCAAATAACTAAAAAAATTTAAATCACCTTTACCAAAATTCATTAATGCTAAATCTAAAAAATCTGTAAGAGATCCATTTTCTATTATAATTTCACCTTCCGTGTAAGCTTCACCAAAATAAAGATCAGGATGAAATAATAGTTTGTAATGAAGATTTTTGTTTAAAATTTTTAATCTAATTGGACTTTTTCCAGGATTACCAATAATGTAATCTTTTGAATTAGCATCTGTTAGGATAAAACCATTTTTTTTAAAAACCTTATTTAAAAAACTTGCAAGTTGCATACTAAGCCGCCAGAGATGATTTATTTGTAAAATTTAACTCCTTTAAAGTGTCTAATAATTCTTTTTCATCAATTTTATTTAATAAATTTAAAGGAGGTAAAATATTCTTATAAATTTCGTTATCTTGAGAATAAAAAGTATGTAATCCTGAGATTAAATTATATTTATCAAAAGCACTTCTTACATCACATAATTTTTTATTAAGAGATTGATCTTTTCCTGAATGAAAATCATCATAAACTTTTCTAGATATTTTAGCTGTTACATTGCATGTAGCAGTTATTAATCCAGAACATCCTAATTGTAAGCCCTTTAATAATTTTAACTCAGAACCAGGAAATATTGAAAAATTTTTCAATTTTAAATTTTCAAATAAATTATAAGAGCTATCTTTTACGCCTACTATTTGATCAGGAAATTTTTTTACAAGTTCTTTGACACAATTTATACTAAATTTATATCCACAAAGCTTCTCAAAATTATAAAGAATAATTTTACTCTCTGGAATGGATTTTATAATTCTTGTATAAAATTCAATTACCTCAGAGTCTCCATATTTATAATAAGCTGGGGGCATAATTAAAAATTTGTAAAAATTTAATGAAATTGCTATTTTCATAAAATTAATTGTTTCGCCTAGAGAATTTAAACCAGTACCAATTAAATGCTTATCTTTATATTTGCTTCTAGAAAGTTTATTTAATAAATCAATTTTTTCTGAAATAGGTATTAATTGAGATTGTCCTGTGCTTCCAAATATTGCTGTTCCATGACACCCTTGATCTATTAACTTTTCTGCATGATTTATTGTTTTTTCAATATTTAGGCTCAAATCAGAATTAAGAACTGACATTGTAGCTGCAAAAATTCCACTTATTTTTGTCATAATAAAAATTTATATAAAAAATATACTTAGTAAAGTTTATAAATACCATATGAAAATATTAGCAATTCAAAATAGAATGGGAATTGGGGATACTATTATTTTTTTACCTTTTATAAAGGCTTTATACAAAAAATTTAATACTCCGATTAGTTTACTTGTGAAAGAAAGCTCAAAGGCTAATCAGTATTTATACCAAACAAAATATATTGATAAAATTCTTCTTCTTGAGAGAGACAATAAAAGTAATAATAGACATGGTGGTTTTTTTGGAAGTATTAATTTAATCAAAGATTTAAAAAAACACAATTTTGATAAAATTTTTATTTTTAATTCATCTTTTAGATTTTATTTAATTTCAAAGTTTTCTGGAATTTCCGAAATTTATCAATATCCATTATTTCAAAAAAAAAATCAACACGTTACTGATGCACCAAGAAAGTTTATTAAAGAAAAATTAAATTTAGAGGTTAATGAAGATCCTGAAATTCAAATTGATGATAAATTAAATTCAAAATTGATTGAAAAATTTCAAATAAATAAAAATGAAATAAATATACTTTTAGGTGTAGGAGGTTCTGGACCTACAAAGAGGATTCCAGTAACAACATTTTTAAATGTAATTGATAAGATTTTAAATATTAAAAAATGTAAGTTTTTTCTCGCTGCAGGTAAAAATAATGAAGAACAGAATATAATTAAAGAAATTCTTGAATCTAAATATAAAAATCATTGCATACCATTAGACAATTTTTCAATTAAAGATACTTTACCAATTATAAAAAGCTGTAATTTATCTGTTTGTAATGACTCTAGTTTTAGTCACTTATCCGCGGCTCTAGGCATTAAAACAATAACACTAATGGCTGATACACCTTTAATTTATGGAAACTATAGTTCTAAAATGTTTCCAATTATCCCTGATGGCGAAAAAACAGTTACTCATGATACACATGGAAAAGAAAAAATTAATCCCCAAAAAATATATGATAAAATTGTTGAAATTATAAATTAAGAAATATCATTTAAAACTATATCTTTAGCTTCATTTACAATTGAAGATAATCGGGAAGTCTCAGGAGAAATATCTGGGTGAATTTTCTTTTGTATCTTTATATAAGCTTTATTAACATCATCTTTTGTAATTTTTTTATTTTGATCTAAATTTAAAATTTTATAAGCCTCTGAAACAGATATTGAGGATAAATTATTAGAGTTTGATTTATTAAAAGAGAATCTTCCTGATCTTCTTAAAGTTTGCAAAAGTCTAAAGAGAGATATCAATTGAAAAATTGATAGTCCTTTTAACTTTAAAAGTGCAAGACTAGCTAAAGTAAGTGGCAAAGTTAATAAAAATCTACCACCTATTGCAAATAAGATTGCTAAAATTATTAATCCTATAATTAATAAAATTCTAAGACTTTTTGATATTTTTTTTGATGAAATATTACTTATAAATTTCAAGATCAAATAAAAAATAGTTAATATTACTAGTGTATAAATTATTATATTCATATATCTGTATCTCAAATGAAAATACCACAACTTAAAAAGAAACCAGAGTTAAAATCTTGTCACAATATAACGTGGGAAGACAATTATAGCTGGGTGCATCAAAAAAATATTCTTGAAGTTCTTAAAGATAGTTCAAAATTACTTCCGAATGTAAGAAAATATCTTGAAGAAGAAAATGATTATACAGAATATAATTTAAAAGACACAAAAAAATATCAAAAAATATTATTTGATGAAATAAAAAGTAGAATAAAATTAGATGATGAGTCATTACCTTTTAAAGATAAACAATACGAATATTGGAATAAAACAACTGCAAAAGGAAATTACTCTATAAAACTTAGAAAAAAAATTGGCTCTAACAAAATTGAAGAATTTTGGAATGGAGATAAAGAAAAAGAAAAATTAAAAACAGAGTATTTTGGTATTGGTGATTTGGAAGTCAGCTATAATGATAAATTTTTAGGTTACTCATTAGATTTGAAAGGTTCTGAATATTTTACAATATATGTAAGGGATATTTCTTCAAAAAAATTAATTACTGAAAAAATTGAGGAAACCAGTGGGAGCATTACTTTTAGTTTAGATGATAAATATTTCTTTTATTCAAAACTTGATAAATTTCATAGACCTAGAAAAATTTTTAGACACAAAATAGGATCAACTAGAAAAGATGATGAACTAATTTTTGAAGAAAAAAGTGATGCTTTTACTGTTGGAATAAATGTAAGTGCTGATGAAAAATATTTTTTTATTACAACTTCAGATCATAATACATCTGAACAATATTACTTTGCGGTTAATGAAGAAAAACCAAAACCAAAATTAATTAAAAAAAGAAAAAAAGGTGTAATCTATTCTGTAACTTCTTGGAAAGACTATTTTTATTGTCATACCAATGAAAATGCAGAAGATTTCAAAATTGAAAGATGTAATGATTTATTAAAGCAAAATTGGGAAGTTTATATTGCTCCTAAAAATGAAGTTCTTATTGGCGGATTAATATTTTTAGATAATTGGGTTATCAGAGCAGAAAAATCAGATGCTTTAGGGAAATTATTTGTTAAAAATAATTTCACAGGAATAGAAGAAGAATTAATCTTTTCAGATGAGAAGGTTATTGTGCCTAGTATTTCATTAATACAGAGAGATAAAAATACTGATTTGGTTCATTTATCTTACTCTTCTCCTAAAACACCAAGTAAAACTTATTTATATAATTTAAAAACTAAGGAAAAAAAGTTAGTTAAAGAACAAGAAATTCCCTCAGGTCATAATCCAGATAATTATATAGTTGAAAGATTAGAATGTCCTTCTCATGATGGAAGATTAGTTCCAATTACAATAACAAGACATAAAAAAACAAAAATTAATGGATCAGCGAATTTACTTTTATATGGTTATGGATCCTATGGAAGTTCAATGTATCCAGATTTTTCATCAACTAAATTTAGTTTAATTGATAGAGATATTATTTGGGTTACAGCCCATATTAGAGGAGGTATGGAAAGAGGAATGAAATGGTGGAAAGAAGGAAAACTTTTAAATAAAAAAAATACATTCGAAGATTATATTGCTACTGCAAAATATTTGATTGAAAAAAAATATACCTCAAAATCAAAAATAATTGGTTATGGTGGGTCTGCAGGTGGATTATTGATGGGCGTGGTGGTTAATCAAGTACCTGAATTATTCTTAGGAGCTATAATGGCAGTACCTTTTCTAGATTCATTAACAACTAATTTAGATCACTCTCTTCCACTAACTGTTGGAGAATTTGATGAATTTGGTAATGCTAAAGATATTAAAGAACATTTTAATTATATTTTATCTTATTCTCCTTATCACAACATAAAAAAAATGGATTATCCCCATATTTTAATTACTACTAGTTTAAGTGATAACAGAGTGCTTTTCGATGAGCCTACAAAATTTACTGCTAAGCTTAGAGATTACAAAACTGATAATAATCTTCTTTTACTTAAAACTGAAATGAATGCAGGTCATGGTGGAAAATCTGGAAGAGATGGAGCTATAGATGAAGTAGCATTTGATTATGCTTTTATCCTAAAAATCTCAAATAAGATTTAAATATCATACTTGAAAACTTTAAATTAATTACCATATAAATAATGTAAGTCGCCTAATGGGGCTTACAAAAAATAAACTTGCTTAACAAAGGAGTATAATATGACAAGTAAAGATCTATCTATATTTAACTCACTGAGGCCTTTCTCAATAGGTTTTGACGATATGTTTGACCAATTTGAGAACTTGCTAGGTAATGGTGCTTTGACGATGCAGTCAAATTACCCACCATATAACATCAGAAAAACTGGTAAGGATAACTATGCAATAGAAGTTGCTTTAGCTGGTTTTAATAAGAAAGATGTTGAAGTGGAGTTTGAAGATAATTTATTAACTGTAAGAACTAAACAAATTAATAAATCTGAAGACAAAAATGTTAATGGCGAAATTATCCATAAAGGTATATCTCAAAGACAGTTCGCAAGATCATTTACTATCGCTGATGACGTAAAAGTTAGTGGTGCTGAACTTAAAGACGGTCTTTTAACAATATCTTGCGAAAGGATTGTTCCAGATCATAAAAAGAAAAAATTTATTGACATTAAATAAGTTATAAACCTTGCTTGTGGGGGTTATTCCCCACAAGTTCAAATTTGAACTATTAATCTAAATACATCCACTAGATGTAAAGCTGATAATTATATTGTTTTGATTTACTTCAAACTTTCTTTCACAAGATATTCCATATTTTTTGGATTTAAAAAGAAAGATTTTATTTCCTTTCTCTCCAATGAAATCCTCAGTAGGTTTTCCTAGCTCCATTTTTAATTCATTTATTTCTTTACCAACAAATTTTCCATAGTTTTTATTTTCTTTTTCAGCTACTGAATCAGATTTTTCTTTTATTGTTTGACAACCTGAAAGAATAAAAGAAATTGATATAATAAGAATAAAGTTTCTAAATTTCATACATATTTTATATCATGAAATTTTAATGATTAATTAACCTCAAAGTTGTAAATTTAATTAAAATAGTAAAAATTCAAGGTAATTGATCAAACTCCAAAAAGATTTTTTAATTCGAATCATCTACTGTACTTAAAAATGGAGGTCTAATGTTAGATAACTACTTTAACTATAAAAAACATAAGACAGATTTTAAAACTGAAGTCATTGCAGGAGTGTCGACCTTCTTGACAATGGCTTACATAATGTTTTTAAACCCTGTCATACTTGCCGACGGTGGTTTTGATTTTGGCGGTGTTTTTACAGCAACAGCTCTTGCGGCAGCATTAGCTTGTTTTATTGCTGCATTTTACGCTAAAACTTGGCCAGTTGGACTTGCACCAGGAATGGGGATAAATGCTTTTATCGCTTATGGTGTCTGTTTAGGAATGGAATATACACCAGCAGAAGCACTCGGTGCTGTATTGGTTGCGGGTGTAGTTTTCTTAATAATTTCATTAACGCCGCTTAGAGCCTGGCTAATAAACTCTATTCCAAAAAGTTTAAAACTTGGAATTGGAGCTGGTATTGGTCTTTTTCTTGCAATCATCGGTTTTCAACTTATGGGGCTAACCGCAGATGATCCTGTTGTTCTTGTGAAGCTTGGGGATGTTTCTAACCCTATGTTATTACTAGGTGCTGGTGCATTTATTTCAATGATAGTTATGGAAAAGATGAAAATTAAAGGAAACATAATTATTGGAATAATTTTATTTAGTGCAATCGCATGGGTAACTGGTTTAGCAAAATTTAATGGAGTTGTTTCATCTCCACCACCTATGACACACTTAATGACTTTTGATTTAGGTGCTGCATTAAGTGCATCGATGGTAACCGTAATTTTTACGTTATTCTTTATTGACTTTTTTGATACCGCTGGAACATTAACAAGTGTTGCAAACGTAGCTGGAAAAGTTGGACCTGACGGAAAAATTAAAGATATCGATAAAGCTATGCTATCAGACAGTGTTTCTACTGTTGCTGGAGCTGTGATGGGAACATCAACAGTTACAACATATGTAGAGAGTGCTGCAGGAGTAAAAGCTGGTGGAAGAACAGGAATGACATCACTTGTGATAGGAATTCTTTTCTTAGCATGTTTGTTCTTCAGTCCACTAGCAACATCACTTCCTAAAGAGGTCGATGCCGCTGCATTAATTTATATTGCAACTTTATTTGTAAGAAATGTTACAGATATTAGTTGGGATGATGCGGCTGAAGCAGGTCCCGCAGTTCTTGCAATGATAGCAATGCCATTTACTTATTCTATCTCAAATGGAATAGCTTTGGCATTTGTATCTTATGCTTTAATTAAGATTTGTACTGGTAAATTTGGTGAAACTAGTCCAGCAATATGGGTTATTGCTGCACTAAGTGTAGTTAGTTTCTTGGTATCGTAAAAAATAATTAAAAAAATAAAGGGCGACTTTTTAGTTGCCCTTTTTTTTATTTTAAATGTTTTTTTTTTATTTCTTCTATTCTAATCTCTTCGTAAATTTCAAAAGGTTGAACAATCCAAGGGTTAGCCTCTAATCTTACTGCACAAAAGTCAGGTTCAAATGTAGATTTTTTTTTCTTCCAGAGAGTTGCTGTTTTTATATCTTCTATTTTTCCTTTTATCGGTTCATATTTTTTTAACCAGTCAATACTTTTATTAAAAGTTATTCCTGTATCAGACAAATCATCACATAATAAGATTCTACCACCCATATTAGGTGCTATGGAACTCATTTCTCTTGAAAATACTATATCTCCTTGTTCATCTTCCACACCTTTTCCGCTGTAAGATTCAACAGCTAGATAAGCACATTTCAATTTAAAAATTCTACTTAATACGTCTATCATAGGAGCGGCACCCCTCATAATTCCAATTAATATTGTAGGTTTATAATTACTTTCCTCTATAAGGATCGCTAATTTTTCCACAGTGCTATTGTAATCATCCCAATTGACAATTAATTTTTCTGACATTTTTAATTAATTAATTTTTGAATACAAATATTACAGAAGCCAGTATTATCAAAGCAATTATTGATGTAAATAGAATACTTGGATTATTAATTTTTCTACCTCTTAAATTAAAATAATGTCTTGCTAATACAGAAATAACCCCAATGAGGCATAAAATTAACCAGTTATATTTATGATATACTAAAAAACTATAATGACCAGATAGCATTATAAATAACACCAAAAATGTAGAGTAGTTATTATGTATTGATCTTTGTTTAGCGGCCAAGGATAAGCTCATATCAAATTTTTTATTTTTCTTACTACTGCTAATTATATTCATCTGATTAGGAATGATGACAGTAAATACATTAGCAAACATATTTGTTCCAATAATTAAACCTACGCTTAAAAAAGCAAATTTTGCTCCAAAAATTTTTGTTAAACCAAATGATAAAAGACCTAATAAGATCAGCATAATAGATAAAAATAAAAAATTATTTTTTATAAGATTAGATTTGCACAAAAAATCATAGATAATCCAAGAGAGAACTAGAGATAAAATGGAATACGAAATGGCAGCTAATGGGGATATTAATAAAACTCTTTTATCAACCATTAATATACCTGAGTTATAATAATATATTACAATTAATAAAAGTATTCCTGTTATAAATGTTAAATAACTTTGCCATTTAAAAATTACAAGTTGATTTAAATAAGTTCTATCTGGCGATGTTTTTAATCTTGAAAGTTTATAAAAAAATCCTGAATGCATTAAATATCCTTCACCATCAATATCTTTTGAACTCACTTTTTTGTTCAATTTATTGTCTAAATAATTAAATAAAAAACTATTTCCAACCCATAATATTGCAAATAATACATGTCCCCATCTTAATATTACCTCTGACCACTTAAGTATGTATGTAAAAGCTTCCATTAATATTTAATCTTATCTTCTTTATTTTTCCAAATTTTAAATGCTTCAAGTGCCTCTTCTCTATTCATTTGTTTCATTTTTATTTTTCTTTCATTAATTTTTTTTGCAACTTCTAAATAAATAAATGAGTCATCAAAATCTATATTTTTTGCATCCTCTCTAGTATTTGCATAATAAATTTTATCAATTCTTGCCCAATAAATTGCTGAAAGACACATAGGGCAAGGTTCACAAGTTGTATAAATTTCACATCCAGAAAGATTAAATGTTCCTAATTTTTGACAAGCATTTCTAATTGCAACTATCTCAGCATGCGCTGTAGGATCATTTAGAGAAGTCACTTCGTTTGATCCCTCAGATATAATTTTATTATCTTTAACTACAACGCTGCCAAATGGACCACCAATAGTACTTGCACTTGACATTGAAAGTTCTATGGCTCTAGCCATGAATTTATTTTTATCTTTCATTTTTATTTTCTAGTTTTTTTTTAATTTTATTAATACTCATTAATATTCTTTCTGGAGTTGCTGGAGCATTAATAGATGGGCAAACTTTATAATTTCCTACTGAAGCTATAGCATCTTTTATTGCATAAAAAACACTCATAGCTAACATCAAAGGAGGTTCTCCGGTTGTCTTTGCTTTATTTACTACTTTCTCTTTATTCAATTCTTGTTTAAAAATTTCAACATTAAATTTTTTAGGCATATCACTAACTGCTGGTATTTTATATGTTGAAGGAGAAAAAGTTGTAATCTGACCATTTGATTTCCAATTTAATTCTTCAATTGTTAGCCACCCCTGACCTTGAACAAAACCTCCCTCAATCTGTCCTAATTCAAGAGCTGGATTGATTGGTTTTCCTGCGTCATGTAAAATATCTACTCTTTCTAGTACATTTTCACCAGTTAGAGTATCAATTGTAACTTCAGAAACAGCAGCACCATAACAAAAGTATAAAAAAGGTCTTCCTTTAAATTTTTTTTTATCAAAGTTTATTTTTGGAGTTGAATAAAAACCTGAAGAAGAGAGAGATATTCTGTTTAAGTAAGCCTCTTGGATGATTTTTTTAAATTCAAAATTTCTATTACCAAATATTATATGTTTGTCTTTATACTCAGCTTGATAATTATAAATTCTATACTTTTTTTTGATAAAGTTTTCTAAATTAAGTTTAATTTTTGATACAGCATTTAGTGCTGCAGCACCATTTAAGTCTGTCGTTGAAGAAGCTGCACTTGCTGAGGTATTTGGAACTTTAGAAGTATTTGTTGATGAAATATGAACTAAATTATATGGTAATCCAAACGAATTAGCTACAAGTTGTGCTATTTTAGTGTGAGTTCCTTGACCCATTTCTATTCCACCATGATTTAAATGTACACTTCCATCAGTATAAATATGAACTAGTGCACCAGCTTGGTTTAAATGGATTGTAGTAAATGAAATTCCAAATTTTACTGGTGTTATTGCTATACCTTTTTTTAGTTTATAGTTCGACACAACATCCATCTGAAACACAACAATTAATTGCAAAAATGTTTAACCAAAAGAGTAATTCTATAAATGTTGAAGTTAGAAGAATTGGAGGTGGATTTGGAGGAAAAGAAACAAATTTCATGACAGCTTGCATTTGTGCTTTACTGGCAAAAAAAACAAGTAAGCCGATTAAGTTAAGACTAGATAGAGATGATGATATAATTTTAACTGGGAAAAGACACGAGTTCTTCTCTGAATATGAGGTTGGTTTTAATGATGATGGAATTATTCAAGGTTTAAAGATAAATTTGTCTTCAAATTGTGGAATGTCACCCGATTTATCGGTTGCTATCAACGAACGAGCTTTGCTTCACTTAGATAATGCATATTATATTTCAGACTTAGAGGTAACTAATTATTTATGTAAGACTAATATTCCTACTTCAACAGCATTTAGAGGATTTGGTGGAAATCAGGGAATGATGGCTATTGAGAATATTATAGATAACATTTCAAGATATTTAAAAAAAGATCCAGTAGAAGTTAGAAAAAAAAATTTTTATCAAAATAATAAAAAAATATAACTCATTATGGAATGAGTATTCAAG
>CACEIY010000022.1 GCA_902559635.1 uncultured Pelagibacteraceae bacterium
TATGTTCCTAAAAAATTATCTAAATTAAAAACTATTAATTTTAATAAAAAATTTAAAAAGGAAGTTAGAAATTTATTGTCAAAACTTAGTTTTAAAAATGATACATTTGTTCATAGAGATTTTCATGTGTCAAATTTAATATATGTTAATAATAATGTAGGAGTTATAGATAGCCAAGATGCATTAATAGGAAATAAAGCTTACGATTTAGCATCACTAATTGATGACGTTAGATTGAAAACATCAAATCAGTTAAAAGAAAAAATATTTGATTACTACATCAAAACAAATGGGAAAATTAAGATTGATAAATTTAAAAAAGATTTTGAAATTTTATCTGTTTTAAGAAATTTCAAAATTATAGGTATATTTATGCGTTTAGCTTTTAGAGATAATAAAAAAAGATATCTCAAATTAATTCCTTATGCTTGGGAAATGATTAGTTATAGAATTAAAAAGAAAAAAGATTTTAAAAACTTAATGATATTATTAAAAAATAATTTTCCTAAATTAACAGGCTAGAATTATGAAAATAAATACAGCTTTAATTTTATGTGCAGGTTTTGGTAAAAGATTAAATCCAATTACTTTAGAAACTCCAAAACCCTTAATAAAATTAAATAACATAAGTATGCTTGAGAAATGCATTAAATTAATAGAAAAATTAGGGATAAAAAAGATTTTAATAAATACTTTTTATTTAAAAGATCAATTTACAAATTTTTTTAAAAATAAAAATTTTAATTTAAAGATCGAGATTATTGAAGATGGAGAAAAAATTTTAGATACAGGTGGTGGAATACATAATATGATAAATAATTCTGATCAAAATGATTTTATTGTTTTTAACCCGGACACTATTTGGAGCACAAACTATCATGATGAAATATTAAAAATGGAACAATTATATTTTTCAAAAAAAATTGAGAATATTCTTCTTTTGGTAAAAAAAAATTTAAGTTTTGATAAAAATTTAAAAGGTGATTTCAATCTTAACAATAACCTTATAACTAAAACAACTGACAAGGAATTTATTTATATTGGTTGTCAAATTATAAGTAAAAAATTATTTTTAAAAAAAATAACCAAAAAATTTTCAATTTTAGATATTTGGAATGATTTAATTGATAATAAGAAATTATATGGCTATGAAAGTCAAAAAGATTTCTATCATTTAACAGATCTCAATATTTTTAGAAAACTAGAAGATCTTTAGCTCTCTCATTATCTAGATATTTGCAATTAGAAATCTTATTATTTTCTAATTTTATTAAAAGTGGATTACCAGTTGGTATTTCAAGTTTAGAAATTTCATTATTATCTAGATTAAATAAATATTTGCAAAGTGCTCTCAAAGAATTTCCATGTGCAGAAATAAGAATATTTTTATTATTTTTATTTTCTATTTCATCCTTATAAAATTTTATAACTCTTTCGTATGTATCTTTTAATGACTCAGTATCTGGTATTTTATCTTTTGAAATTTCTTTATAAGTTTCGATATTTAAGGGATGATATGGATTTTTTTTGTCTAATGGATCAGGCTTAAGATCCCAAGAACGTCTAAATTGATAGATCTTATCCTCTCCAAGTTTTATTTTCATTTTATCTTTGCTTAGTCCTGTCAGAGCACCATAATGTCTTTCATTAAGTTCCCAAGCATTTTTTACATCTTTGTTATCTTTCAATTCATTTTGGATTATCTTTAAAGTATTTTTTGCTCTTAATTGAAATGATGTATAATATAGATCTATATTTATTTTTTCATTTTTAATTAATTGGCCAGCCTTTTTTGCTTCTGATTTTCCATTTTTTGTCAAATCTACATCCACCCAGCCTGTAAATCTTTTCTCTAGATTCCAAGTGCTTTGCCCATGTCTAATAAGAATTAAATAATTCATTTTTGTTGATATTAATTTAATATAAAAAAAAACATATTAATTAAATGAAAAAAATATCTTTATTCACAAAATTAATTTTTCATTTTTCAAATTTAACACTCCTAATTTTGTACCTTTATCCTGGAAGTATTTTTGGTTGGTTGGTTTATGGTGATTTGCAAAAACAACCAAGTATAACTTCAGATTTTATTGTTTCCTCTAATCATGTTTATGCTTTTTTATTTTTAACTATTTTAGGTGTTATTTCTTTTAAAAAAAATAAGATAAAAATACTTTTTAAATATTTATTTAGCATTTCTATAATCCTAGAACTTTGTCATGGAATAATTCCTGAGAGAACCTTTCAATATTCAGATTTATTTGGAAATATTCTTGGAGTTTTATTAGTTTTTTTAGTATTTAATTTTAAACAATATTTTAAAAATCAAAAATGAATTTAAAAGCTCTAAATAAATTTTTGATTATCTCTTTTTTGTTTCTTACCTCTTGCTCTTCAATTCCTAAAAATATAGTAAATAGTTGTGAAATATTTAATGAGAAATATTTTTGGTACAAGCATGCAAAGCAAGTTGAACAAAATTGGGGCACTCCTATTTATATTCAGTTGGCAATAATTAAAACTGAGTCAAATTTTGATTGGTTAGCTAAACCTCCAAGACAAAAATTATTTAAAATAATACCATTTAAAAGACCATCGAGTTCTTTTGGATATTCTCAGGCTGTTAAAGGAACTTGGGAACAATATAAAAATGAAACAGGCAACAAGCTAGCAACAAGAGTAAGATTTAAAGATAGTGTAGATTTTATTGGATGGTATACAAATAAAACTAAATCAATTTTAAAAATATCATTAAACGATCCTTTCAAACAATATATTGCTTATCATGAAGGGTGGGGAAATTTTAAAAATTATAAAAAAAATAAAAAGGTAATTGATTTAGCTAAAAAAGTTGAAAAACAATCTAATATTTATAAAAAACAGTTATCTAATTGCAGAAGCTCTTTGAATAAAAGTAAATATATTATTTTTTAACGTAATTCTTTTTTAAGTTCTATATCAACAGCATCTATTCGTTTAGTATTTTTAGCCAAAGCTAGATACATAGTAGGAGTAACATAAAGAGTAAAGAATGTTGAAATAATCATACCACCAAGAATTGTTGATCCAACTGCGAGTCTTGACCCTTCACCAGCCCCTGGACCAAAATTACCAATTACAAGAGGCAACATAGCAATCATTGTACTTAAAGAAGTCATTATAATTGGTCTAAATCTAATATTACATGCCTCTTTAATTGCACTCTCAATACTTTTGCCAGTAGTTCTAATTTGATTTGCATAATCAACAATTAAAATACTATTTTTTGTTGAGATACCGATCAAAATAATTAATGCTATTTGAGAGAATATATTCACCGAACTGTTTAAGAATAAAATAAATATTAATCCACCAAATATTGCCAATGGCACTGTTAAAATAATTATAAATGGATGAACAAAGGAATTGAATGTAGCTGCCATTACTAAATATGCAGTTAATAGTGATAATGCAAAAATAATAAATAATTCATTACTTGTTTCCTTGACTTCTTCAGATTTACCTTTCCAAGTAATTTGGTTTTGTGGAGCAACTTTAGCTATTGTATTCTCCAAATATTTAATTGCTTCAGGTAAAGAATAATTTTCAGATATATTTGCTGAAATAGTAACTGCTCTTTGTCGGTTATATCTAGCAAGCTCTTTTGCTGTCCCTTCCTCTTTAAAATCTACTAAATTTACTAATGAAACTAATTTTCCATTGGTCTCAGATCTTACAAATATTTTTGATATTCCCTCTTTATTTCTTCTATCTGATAAATACTGCTGAAGTATAATTGGGTATTCTTTCCCTAACTTATTGAATGTTGTAACTTTCTTTCCCCCATATAAGGTTTCTAAAGTTCTGCCAATTGACTCTGTAGAAACTCCCAGGTCTTTAGCTTTATTTTTATTAATGATAAGTTTTACCTCTGGTTTATTTCTAGAATAATCAGACTCAATTCTCGACAGGTTTGAATTTCTTCTTAAATTTCTTATCACTTCTTTTTGTATTTCTTCAAGCTCTTCATAAGTAGTTCCATAAATCACCATCTGAACTGGTTTATTATAACTAGAAACTCTGATCGATTGCGGAGAAATTGGAAAGGCTACTGCTTGGGGCACAGATACTATTTTTCCAATTGCTTGTCTCATCACAGTTTGGGAATCTTGATCTCTATTTTTCCAATGATCCAGTAGAGCAATAATTATGAAGCTATTAAAAGAATTTGCAGAACTACCAAAACCGGGAACTCTCATTATAAATCTTTTATAGGGACTATCTTCAGCTTGAAGAAGTGGAATTAATCTCTGCTCAATAATTTGGGCTTTTTCCTCTGTATATTCAAATGAACTACCTTCATCAGTAAATCCAATTATTAAATATGCTCCTCTATCTTCCATAGGAAGTAATTCTTTTTTTGAAAAATTGAAAAGTAGAGCTGACGAAATAATAATAAATATTATAAAAAAAGTTATAGTTTTAGTTTTGTTCAAGCTTACACTTAATGTTTCTTGATAAAACTTTGAAAAGTTCAGAAACCAACTTTCAAACTTTTTAATTAAAAAATTTTTATTCGTCTTTCTTGTTAAGAATTTGCTCCCAAGCATTGGAGAAAGAGTTAAGGCAACAAATGATGATACCACAATAGAAAAAGAAAGAGCTATAGCTGTTTCTCTAAATAAAGTTCCTGAAATTCCCTTAATAAAAATTAAAGGTAAAAAGACTGCAATTAAAATTAACGTTGTTGCTATAATTGCAAAAGTGATTTGTTTTGATCCTTTATAAGCTGCAACTAAAGGTGTTTCACCATTTTCTATTCTTCGATATATAGCATCAGTCATTATCACAGAATCGTCAGTAATTATTCCTATTGCTAGAATAAAGCTTAAGAGCACAAATATATTAATTGATAGTCCAAAAATATATATTCCTAAAAAGGAAGCAATTAAACTCACAGGCAAAGCTATAGCAGGCACAATTACAGCTTTTAAATTTCCTAGAAATAAATAAATAATTAATACGACTAATACAAAAGCAATTATAAGCGTTTTGTAAACTTCATTTATTGCAGCTCCTACATATGTTGCTCTATTAAAAGCTATTTCAAGATCTAAACCATCAGGTAAAGTTTTCTTAACTTCCTTAATTTTTTTTTTAATTTCTTTTGAGAGTTCTACAGTAGATGCTCCACTTTTAGCATATATTCCTATACCTACTGTTTTTAAATTTAACTGGCCTTTCCTTTGTGCTTTAAATAAAGTTTTTTCTGATACAGGTCCAAACTCAATATTTGCAACATCTGAAAGTATAATTGTACGTTTAGTAGTTTTTTTTATTGGTAATTGTTTAATTGTTTCAATGCTATTATAGGATTTGTCTAAATTGAGAGTTAAATCTATATTATCTGCTTCTAAAGTACCTGCGGGAAGACTAATATTTTCTCCTCTTAAGGCTCTTTCTACTTCTTGAATAGTTAAATCATTAGCTGCTAGTTTGACTGGATCTATCCATACCCTGATACTTAACTCTCTAAGACCTCCTACTAAAATTCTTCCAACATTTTTTACACTTGAAAATGTGTCTACTAAGTATCTCTCAGCATAATCTCCAAGCTCTAAATCACTCCATGTCGGAGAAGAAAGGCCAAGCCACATCGTTGTTGTAAATCCCGCTGCTCTTTTTAATATTTGTGGTGGATCTGATTCACTTGGTAGATTATCCACAACTCTTGCTACTCTTTCCCTAATATCATTAGCTGCATTATCTAGATCAATACTTGTGTCAAATTCTACATTTATAGTACTTCTTCCATTTTCAGATTTTGAATCAATATTTTTAATTCCCTCAGCACCACCAATAACATCCTCAATTACTTGAGTGACTTCTTGATCAACTATAGGAGCAGCTGCTGATGAGTAGTCCACTTGAATTTGCACCACTGGAGGCTGTATTCCTGCTGGTAACTCTCTTACGGGCAATTTCCAAAAAACAAAGAGACCAAATATGATAAGAATTAAAGACATCACCCATGATACAACAGGTCTCCTTATACTAATTTCAGTTATGAACATTTAATTAATTTTTATCTTCTTTTTTTTTCCAATTTGACTCAGTCTTTCCTTCACCTTCTTTTATTGGATTTATTTTTGCACGTGGGAATACTTTTTTTAATCCTTCTGCAACTATCACATCACCCTCATTAAGTCCTGTTAATATTTCAATATTGCCTTCATTACGATTACCAATTTTAACCTCTGTTTTATTAGCTATATTTTCTGATGATACTTTGTATACGAAAGCTTTTTCTCCCTCCATTATTACACTTGTATCAGGCACAGCTAAGGAATTTCTCATATTTAACATAATACTTACTTCTAAGAGAGACCCTGGGATTAAATCTAAATCTGAATTATCTATCTTTATCCTTGTGAGTAAACTTCTAGTATCAGCATTAATTCTACTTGAAATAAAATCAATCTCACCTTTAAAAGTTTTATTTTTAAAACTAGATACTTTTGCCTCTATCGGCAAACCTTTATCAAGAAGAGAATAATAATTTTCAGGAATTTTTATATCTGAGTAAATTATTTTAGTATCATCAAGTGTAATAATAATAGTTTTATCAGAGACAAATATATCTTTAGTTAAACCTGTGTATCCCACTACACCACTGAATGGAGCAATTATATTTCCACTTTTTAGTTTAACTATTATATCTCCTTTATTGACATAGTTGTTCAGTTCTAATTCATCTAAAAGATCATCTTTTTTGATTCTAAATGAGTCGTTTCTATTTGATACTGCTGTGCCAAAGGTTTCAATTTTTTCAAAAAATCTATTTTCAACTACTTCTGTTACCATTATTCCTGGAGGTGGTCTTTTTCCAAACTTTTTTTTAAAATGACTTCCAATCATTGTTCTAGCAATGATCACTGAAGCAATTATAAGAAAGAAAATTATTACAATTGATAAAATTTTAGTTGATCTTTTCATTTAATTAATCCGTATTCACTCCATGAACCATCGTAAATGGTAGGGGTATATTTAGTATTAATGAGAGAATATGCAAGCGCTAAAACTGATGCGGTAATACCGGAGCCACAGCTAAAAACTATATTATTATCTTTGGTATTTAAAGTTTTTGTAAAAATTTGATTTAAATCATTAATATTTTTAAAAGTATTATTATTTTTGTTAATAAGTTTGTTATAGGGTAGGCAGGTAGATCCTTCTATGGAACCACTTCTTACGTTTGATCTTGGCTCAGGTATCTTTCCTTCAAACCTTTCTAAACTTCTAGCATCAACCACTTTAAAATTTTTTAAATTAATATTTCTATCAATTTCAATTTTAGATTTTACCATTTCTTTATTTTCTCTGGCTTTATAAATACTTCGATTAATTTCTGTTAAAGAATTAACCGTAGGCTTTTCTTCTTGTTTCCATTTTTTTAATCCACCGTTTAATACAGAAATCAAGGATGGATCATGACCAAAATATATAAAAGTATACCAACATCTACATGAACTAACTAAATCCGAGTTATCATATATAATTATAGTATCCTCATTTGATATTCCTAAATTAGATACAATATTCTCCCATCTTTTTGCTGTGGGTAACATGTGAGGTAAATTCGTTTCTTGGTCTGAATTTTTGTCTATGTCAAAAAAAATTGAATTTAGAATATGTTCATTAGAATATTCTTTTTTCGCATTTCTATTTTGATTTGGTAAATGCCACGAACTATCTATTATTTTTACATTATCTAAATTTTCTAGTAACCAATCGGTATTGACTAAAGACATTAAAATTATTTTTTTTCTAAATATTTTTGATGATATTCTTCGGCAGGACAATAATTTTTCAATAAAGAAATTTTGGTTACTACTTTACCTGATAATTTTTTGTCTATTTCTTTTAATACTTTTTCAGCTACTAATTTTTGTTTATCATTAAGGTAAAATATTTCACTTCTGTACTGTGTTCCAAAATCTGGTCCTTGAGAATTTAAAGTAGTAGGATCGTGGATTTGAAAGAAGGTATTTAGGATTTTTTCGTAAGTTATAATTTTTTCATCAAATTCAAGTTTAACAACTTCTGCATGATTAGTATTACCTGTACATACTTCTCTGTAAGTAGTAATTGGATTTTTCCCCCCACAATATCCAACTTCTGTTTTGATTATACCTTCTATTTTACTAAATTTAATTTCTGGTCCCCAAAAACATCCAAGTGCTAAAACTGCTATTTCCATTGATTATGAATAAAATTAATCTACAAATTATTCATATGCTGAGTAAAAATCAATTAGGTTTTTTGTACATGTTTATGTCTATTTGTGCATTTTCATTAATGGATATAATAGTTAAATGGTCAGTTGATTATCCTTTAGGGCAGGTTTTGTTTTTTAGAGGTTTTTTTGGAATAATTTTTTATTTTTTTGTAATACCAAGAAATAGAATTCATAATTTTTATAAAACTAAAAGACCAGGTCTACATGCTCTAAGATGTATTTCAGGATTAATTGCTTTAGTAGCGATATTTATAGCTTTAAGAAAATTACCTTTAGCTACAGTTGTAAGTATTTCTTTTGCAGCTCCTATATTTACAACTATTTTTTCTATTTTCTTATTAAGTGAGAGAGTAGGAATTTTTAGATGGCTAGCAGTTATTATTGGGTTCATAGGTATTTTAGTTATAACTGAACCCGGAATTTCCCAGTTAAATATTTATTATATTTTTCCAATAATTTTTTGTTTAGGTCTTTCGTATGTAGCTATAGCGATCAGACAATTATCTTCAACTGAACCTGTTTGGTTAATTTCTTTTTATTTCTCATTATCTATAATGTTACTAAGCTTTTTAACAATTCCCCAGGGCTGGGTAATGCCGAGCTTGGATCATTTTATAATATTATCATTTATTGGTATTTTTGGAGGAGTTGCAAATTTGTGGTTAAGTCAATCTTATAAATATTCTGAAGTTTCTCTTGTAACTCCTTTAAAATATTTAGCTTTAGTATTCGCAATAATTTTTGGATATTTTATTTGGGATGAAATACCTACAATTAAAACATTAATAGGATCATTTTTAGTGATTCTATCTACTTTAATTATCTTTAGAAGAGAAATTTATAATAAAAAGATTATTACATCAAAAACAGTTAATGACTAAGGTACCAAAATATTGGAATAAAGCTAAAATTTACTTATCTAAAAAAGATAAAACAATATCCAGATTAATTAAACTTTATAAAAGTCCATCAGAAACTATTTTAACATCGAGAAGAGATATTTTTTTTTCATTATGTAAAAGTATAATTGGTCAACAAATTAGTGTTGCTGCTGCAAATTCTGTTTTTTTAAAATTTAAAATAAAATGCAAGAATAAAATAAATGCAAAAACAGTTTCAAAATTAACTTTTTATCAAATAAAAAGGTGTGGTTTAAGCCGGCAAAAAGTCTTAGGAATTAAAACTTTGGCAAAAAAATTTGTAGATAAATCTTTTAATCCAAGATTAATTTCTAATATGAATGATGAAGAAGCTATAATTTATCTTTCAAGTTTGAGACAAATTGGAAGATGGTCTGCAGAAATGATATTATTATTTACTTATAATCGATCAAATATCTGGCCAATACAAGATATAGGCCTTCTTAGAGCAATTTCAAAAAATTATAAGAAAAATTATTTACCTCCTAAACAATTTGTTGAATTATTAAGAAGAAGATTTTCACCTTATTGTTCTGTAGCCACATGGTATTTGTGGAGAAGTATTGAACCAGAACCTATTCAGTACTAAATCCTTCAATTACTTGCATATGTCTTTCGGTTGTATCTTTTGCTAAAGACCACCCTGCTTGATATTCTTTTGAGTTATGACATTCAATTGCTTTAGCATAACTAGGAAATTCCCAGATTACTGTTCTAACAAAACTATCACCATCAAAAGTTTCATATTTTCCTCCTCTAGCTATAGGTATACCACCAAAACTTTTAATGATTGGTGTAACTGTTTCTGCATATTTTTTTAAATTTTCTTGATTTCCAATTTTTGTATATAAGCTTATCCAATA
>CACEIY010000023.1 GCA_902559635.1 uncultured Pelagibacteraceae bacterium
TTTAATATCTTAACTATCTGTCTTCCTATGTAGCCTGCTCCTCCAACTACTAATATATTTTTCATATTGAGCTTATTTTTTAATTAAAACTAATAATTTTTCACAATTCCAACTAGCAGTAAAATTATTTGTATGTAAAGATTCTATAAAGAAAATTTTACTAAATTCAGTGCTAATTTTTGAAATTTCATTAAAATATCTTTCTTCAGTATGGTCTTTTCTAAATCTAAAAATATCTTCAATGACCAAAATTCCACCAGGATTTAAATAATCTTTGACATTATTTATTATATTAATTTGGTGATCAAAATGGTGTGTGCTATCATCTATTATAATATCAAATTTTTTTCCAGTTTTTTGAAAAGCACTTTTTATTTTTTCGTTTATACCAACATCTATTTCATAATAATAAGCATCTTTTAATTGATCTTTCCTTGCTTGTTCTATTTTATGAGTATCTTTTTCAAACAAATAAAGATTGGCATTTGAAAAAAATTCTCTCCATAATTTACTTGATCCATTTTTTTCAATACCTATTTCTGCAAAATTAAACTTTTTATCCCTAAGATTATTAAAAATAAGAAAATATATTCCTGTATATCCACTTCTGTGACCATTTAAATTGTAAGGTGATTTATTTGTATTAAACTTACTTCCAATATCGCATAAATGTGATTTAAATAAAGTTGTATCTATAACAATTTTGTCAATTTTATTTTTATTATTTTTTAAAACTAATCTTCTATTATTTTCTGAATAATCAAAATTAAAATTTTTTAATTCATCTATAGATGGTATTATTTTGTAATTAGATCTATGAAATATTAGATTTAATAATTTTATAAAATAGTATTGTATTTTTTTTAGTAAAGTTCGGTATATTTTTTTCAATTAAACTCCAATATTGATATTTTAAAATTTTATCCTTTTCCCCTCCAAGGTATTGTTTTATCGATGATTTTTCTTAAAGTAACATCAAAGAGTAGACCAAGCATTCCCATAATAAAAATTGTTATCCAAATAACTTCGTATTGGAAATATTTTTTAGCAACGTTTTCAACAAATCCAATACCCGTTGTTCCTGCTAAAAATTCAGCGGCAACTAAAGTTCCCCAACACATACCAACAGCTACTCTTATGCCAGTTAAGATTTCAGGTAACGAATTTGGAAAAATTACATGTCTCAATATCTGTCTTTTAGATGCCCCAAGTGAATGAGCAGCATGAATTTTTGAAAGCTGAGTCCCTGATGCACCAGCTCTTGCTGAAATAATCATAATGGATAAAGAAACCATAAATAATAAAAATACTTTTCCTGTGTTATCTATACCAAGGACAGAAATAATTAATGGGGCCCAAGCAAGAGGTGGAACAGGTCTATATAATTCAATTAAGGGATCAAAAAAGCCTTTTGCAAATCTATTTAGACCCATAAATAATCCCAAAGGTACTCCAATTATTATCCCAAACACTAAACCCAAAAATACTCTTAAGAATGAGTCCCATATATGACCATAAGGGACTGGTACTTTTAATAGATTAAAGTCACCAGTCACAATTTTTAGAACTTGACCTTTAAAATTTTGTTTTACTTTTCCATCTGTGCTGTGCACAGGATATTCACCTGGCAGAATATCTGCAATCCAATCAGGTAAAATAAAACCAATCATTTTGCTTATATCGACCATATCAATCCAAAGAAGTGGAATATCTTTATAACCAACACTTGGTTTTGACATTAGAATGAACTTGTTAAAAGTATCTGATGGTTTAGGTAACCATCTACCAGATCCTTGTTCAGAACAACTTGGACCACTTGCAACAATAGTTCCTGCAGGAAATAAAAGAATATCAATAAATCTTAAACCACCTTGAGCCTTTATTTGTGCACTTTCAAATTTGACAATGGCATTTTGCATTTTATCCAATGAATTTGGTGGATAAATACTTGCAAATTCTATTCTTCTAGCAATTTTAACAATATTTTTAGCATATGTGGAGGCTACTTCATCACTATCATTTAAACTATTCCTATAAACTTTGATTTCATCTTTGATTTCTTTAATTTTATTTTTGAATTCTGGATTATGATTACGTAATTTAAAAAATTCATCACTTATTAAGTTTAATTCTTGAGCTGCTATATGAAATTTTAAACCTCTATCTGTTGCTGGGATCAGAGGTACTTCAATAGTATTTTCTATAGTCCCTGATCCAGCATCTACTTTTGTAATACCCCAACCACCTTCTTCATTTACAGCTATGATTCTTTCTTTAAGTTCCTGTTCTGTTTCAAATGGATAATCAGGTTTTTGAAAATTTTCAGTTAAAAGGTTAATTTTTCCTGTGATATCATTTATTTTTTGAATTGTTTCGTTTTCAAGTAAATCTTCATTAGTCAATAATGGTATTAATTGATTGGTTTTATTTATGAAACTTATAAGAATTGTTTTTTGTTGATTATTAAGTTGTTCAGAATTTTGAATTTCTATTGAGATTTTTTTTAGGTTCTTATTTTCTTGTTTAATCTGTGAAGTACTTTTTAATTCTCTTTCTTCTATAGGAAATTGATATTTTAATCCAAGTAATGAGTCATTTACCTTTGCAACTTGGCAAAGTTCATTTGCAGATTTTGGGTAAAAACCTTTTGCAATATCCCAAGAATAATAGAGCCATATTAATAGGAGAAAACTACTTCCAACAATAACCCAATGTGTACCACCCAAAGCTCTTTCAGGGTTTCCAAAAACTGCATCGACTTTTTCTGTTTTAATTAAGCGTCTTCCATACAAAATACATCCAATGATAGCAAAAAATATTAAAAAAGTTACAATTTGAGTTAACATTTAATTTTCTTTCCCCATAATTTCTTCTTCCATATTCCAAATCATTTCAAGTATCTCTTCTCGTTTTGCTGAAAAATCTTTATTTTTTTTTATTTCTCTTAAATCTTCTTTTAGCCCCATAGAGGCAAATGGGAGATTATATTCTTTATGAATACGGCCTGGTCGTGGAGCCATTACATATAGCCTTTCACCAAGTAATAAAGCTTCCTCAACGGAGTGAGTAATTAAGATAATTGTTTTTCCAGTTTCTTTCCAAATTTTTAAGACTAAGGACTGCATTTTTTCTCTAGTAAGTGCATCAAGAGCTCCCAATGGTTCATCCATTAAAATCAGATCTGGATCATTTATCAAACATCTTGCAAGAGCTACTCTTTGCTGCATACCTCCCGATAATTGATAAGTTGGAGTATTACCAAATCCTTTTAATCCAACAATTTCTAACCATTCATCCACTTTTTTTTGAGTCTCAACTGGATCTTTCTTTTTCATTCTCAATCCAAAATTTACATTTTCTGATACAGTCAACCATTCAAACAAAGCTCCTTGTTGAAAAACCATTCCTCTTTCCACACCAGGACCATCAATCTCTTTATTATTTAAAGTGATACTTCCAGAAGTTGGTCTAATAAATCCTGCAGTGATATTTAATAAAGTTGTTTTTCCACAACCTGATGGTCCTAGAACAGTTAATAATTCTCCTTTTTTTAATGTAAAATTTAAATCTTTAAGTGCGTGAACTGTTTCTCCTTTGGGAGTTTTAAAAATCATGTTTAGATTTTGTGAAACAAGATCACTCATATAGAAACTTTATATTTGAATTTATTGTAAAAAAATAGGCACCAATTCAATAAAATTGGCGCCTATTTAAATTTTTAATACCTTTAGATTATAAAGGTAAGAAACTAGTATCTACGTTTCCTTTTGGTGTTCCCATACCATCTAGGAACCCTTTAAGATTTCCACTTTCCATAGACTGTTTAGTTTCTTCTGGCGTAAGAAATTTAAAGCCACTTAAAGTTTCTTTCATATCAGCAACTTTCATTTCTGAAGCTTTAGCCATAGAATTCATGTCGGCTTTACCAGCTTTATATCTAGCATTAGCTTCATGAGTTACTTCTATAAAAGTTCTAAGCATTCCAGGATTTTCTTTCATAAACTTTGTAGTTACTGAAGTAATATCTATACCTAAAATACCAGCATCTCTAGCTTCTTGAACTGTAAGTAATCTAGATCCAATAGCTGTAGCAGCTTTGATCGAGTTACCTCCAAATAGACATGCCATTACAACATCACCACTTACTAATGCAGCAGCTCCTTCTTCAGGATCCATTTGAATAATATCCATTTTATTTCTGTCAGCTCCAACAACTTTCATACTTTCATCAAAAACGTATTCAGCCATTGTTCCTAGTGGAACAGCAACTTTCTTACCTTCTAATTCAGTAGCATTTGCTTTTGTAATTCCAGAAGCGTTAGAAGTAACACAAGTTGTTCCTCCCATTCCGTATTCCATAGCAATATCTACAAGTTTGATAGGTGCTTTAGATTTCACAGCATTAATAAATGGAACTAATCCTTGTGAGTAAGAAATATCAATATCTCCTGCTAACATCGCATCAGTCATTGCTCCACCATTAGTGAAGTTTGTCCATTTTACAGGCACCCCTAAAGCTTTTGCAAAATTTTTCTTTTGCATATCTTCTAAGTTCGGGCTTGGCCATTCTAGAAAGTAAGCAACTCTAACTTCATTAGCTGCAGAATTAGCAACTGAAATACTTAAGTTAAGAGCAACAATACATCCTAGAAGAAAACTAATTATTTTTTTCATATATCCCCTCTGTTTAATTAATTAAATTGTGGATATTTAAATTGAAATTTTGATAGAAGTAAAACAAATAAATCTAATTCAATTTATAGTTGTAATACATTTTGTCCATTTTGGGCGATAAGATATTTCTAGCAAACAAACAAATTTAGTCTATGAATTTAGAAAATACTTAAATTTAATTTATTATGAGCTCAGAAAATAGAACAAATATTCCTAATTCTTTAAATGAACACTGGATGCCATTCACATCCAATAAAGATTTTAAGAAAAGTCCAAGATTAATTACAGAAGCTAAAGGCGTTTATTTAAAAACTCATCATGGTAAAACACAAATAGATGCTAGCTCTGGATTATTTTGTAATCCTCTAGGCCATGGAAGAAAAGAAATTACAGAGGCTGTTACAAAACAATTAGATACTTTGGATTATGCTCAACCTTTTCAGCAAGGTTTTGGTGGATCTTTTGAATTAGCAACAAAAATTTCTAAACATACACCAGGTGATTTGAACAAAATGTTTTTTACTATCTGTGGATCTACAGCAGTTGAAACAGCAATTAAAATAGCTGTTGCTTATCATAGAGCCAAAGGAAATGCTCATCGATTTAGATTTGTAGGAAGAGAACGTGCTTATCATGGTATGAATATAGGATGTGTTTCAGTTGGAGGAATGATCAATAACGTAAAAACTTTTGCAAGTATTTTGATGCCAGGTGTTCAGCATATGAGACATACACACTTACCAGAACATAAGTTTATAAGTGGACAACCTGAGACTGGAGGAGATCTAGCAAATGATCTTGAAAGAATAGCTTCTAACTTTGGTCCAGAAAATATTGCAGCATGTATTGTAGAACCAATTGCAGGATCAACTGGAACATTAGTTCCACCAAAAGGTTATTTAAAAAAATTAAGAGAAATTTGTGATAAACATGGAATACTATTAATTTTTGATGAAGTAATTACAGGGTGGGGAAGAACAGGTTCTTCTTTTGCAGGACATGAGTTTGGTGTTACACCTGACATTATGACAATGGCTAAAGCTACAACTAACGGTGTTGTACCAATGGGTGTTGTTGCGTGTAAAGATGAAATTTATGATGCGGTAATGGATGCTTCACCTATGGGTTCAGTAGAACTATTCCATGGTTATACTTATTCAGGAATACCAGTTGCTGTAGCAGCTGCTTTAGCTGTTCAAGATATTTTTGAGAAGGATGATATTTTTAACAGAGCAAAAAATTTAGCACCTTATTTTCAAAAAGGATTATTTTCACTTCAAGATTTAGAATCAGTAGAAAATATAAGAGGTTATGGAATGATGGGTGGAATTGATATGAAGTTAAACACCAAGCCTGGAAAAGCTGGTTATGAATGTTTTAAAGCATGTTATGAAGCAGGAGTTAACTTTAAAGCAACTGGTGATTGTTTAATCATTGCTCCGCAGTTTATTTGTGAAGAAAAACATATTGATGAGATTATTGATAAACTTAGAACAGGTATTACTAACTATCAAAAAAACCAAAAGAATTAGTTAGTATATATTTAATTTATCTATATTTAACAGAGAGAGATAATGCGGATAGGTGTACCTAAAGAGATAAAACCACAAGAAAATAGAATTGGCTTAACACCAGATAGTGTAAAAACTTTGGTGTCAGAAGGACATGAGGTTTTGGTAGAAAATAATGGTGGATTTGAAGCTGGTTTTGAAAATGAACACTATAAAGCTGTTGGAGCTAAAATTATAAATCAAGCTTCCGATATTTTTAACGATGCAGAGATTATTGTTAAAGTAAAAGAACCCCAAAAGGCTGAAGTAGATATGATTAGAGAAAATCAAATTGTATATACATATCTCCATTTGGCAGCAGCAAAAGAATTGACTGAAGGATTAGTTAAATCAAAAAGCATTAATATAGCTTACGAAACAGTAACTGATGATAATGGAAGATTACCTTTATTAGCCCCAATGAGCGCTGTGGCAGGTAGAATGTCTGTTCAAGCAGGAGCTCATTGTTTAGAGAAAAATCAAAAAGGTAGAGGCCTTTTATTAGGTGGCGCACCAGGCGTAACAGGTGGAAAAGTCGTAATTTTAGGAGGAGGAGTAGTAGGAGAAAATGCTGCCCATATTGCAACAGGAATGCAAGCTGAAGTTCATATAGTTGATAAATCTGAACCTAGATTAAAACAACTAGTTGAAATGTTTGGAGATAAAATAATTCCACAACAAAGTGATAAAATTGATTTAAATAAATTGGTAGAAAAAGCAGATTTATTAATTTGCGGAGTTTTAATCCCAGGTGCAGAAGCTCCAAAATTAATTACTAAAGATATGTTAAAATTAATGAAAAGAGGATCTGTTATAGTAGATGTAGCAATTGACCAAGGAGGATGTTGTGAAACTAGCAGACCTACTACTCATGCTGAACCAACTTATATTATAGATGACGTTGTTCATTATTGTGTAGCAAATATGCCTGGTGGTGTTCCAAGAACTTCAACTTTGGCACTTAATAACGCGACCTTACCATATTTAGTTCAACTTGCTAATAAAGGTTATCAAAAAGCATTAAGTGAAGATAAAAATTTTTTAGCAGGTCTTAATGTTTTTAAAGGACAAGTAACCTATAAAGCGGTTGCTGATGTATTTGGATATAAATATGCTGATCCAGAAGTATTAATTTAACTATAGTAATCTAAGTACCATTTTAAGAATTTTTTAACACCAGTTTTGTAATTTGTTTTTGGATTATAGCCGGTAATTTTTTTTAAAAGAGAGGTATCAGATAGAGTAGAATGAACATCACCTTTTTGCATTGGCATATAATTTTTTTTTATCTTTTTACCTAATTCTTTTTCAAGTGTATTAATAAAATCTAATAGATAAATCTTTTTTGTATTTCCAATATTCAAAATTCTAAATGGAGCAACAGGAGACAAACTATCATTTTTAATTTTCTTTTTTGAATTTAATTTAGGTACTTTATTAATTAATTTGAAAATTCCATCAACAATATCGTCGATATAAGTATAGTCTCTATACATCTTACCTTTATTATATATGTCAATTTTTTTTCCATTCAAAATTTTTTTTGTAAATTTAAAATAAGCCATATCTGGTCTACCCCATGGACCATAAACTGTAAAAAATCTTAAAACGGTAATTGGTAACTTCCATAAGCTTGAGTAAGAGTGAGCTAAATTTTCGGTAGATTTTTTGGTTGCAGCATAAAAACTTATTTGATGATCAGTCTTATCTATTTCCTGGAAAGGAAATTTTTTATTTGCTCCATACACAGAAGAACTAGAACCAATGATTAAATGTTTTGTTTTAATTATATTTGCTAATTTAATGATGTTAAAAGTACCAATGATATTTGATTGTAGATACGCATCTGGGTTTTTTAAACTATATCTTACCCCTGCTTGTGCCGCTAAATGAATAATTATTTTGGGTTTAAATTTGATGATAGTACCTCTTAAAATTTTATAGTTTTCAATTTTATTTTTTACAAACTTAAAATTTTTATATTTTTTTAAAATATTCAAGCGAGACTTTTTTAATTTTATCTCATA
>CACEIY010000024.1 GCA_902559635.1 uncultured Pelagibacteraceae bacterium
TGCAGACGTACAAAAAATAGATCACATAATGGATAAAATTAAATATAATAATGTTGAAAGTAGAGTAGGTTAATCTGCTTAACTCAATTTTATCAAATCAATATTCTTTTTATATACTTTTGATGATTACAACCGCTTTTCCGGTAGGTTTTTTTTGCTGGCTTATTTGGCATAGGTGGTGGTTTGATAACAGTACCTTTTCTTTTTTTTATATTTGAAGCTTTAGGTGTTGATAAGAATTATTTAATGCATTTAGCGGTAGGAACTTCATTTGCAATTATTATTCCAACTTCAATGGTTTCTGTTTATACCCACAATAAATATAATTCTGTGGATCCTAATATTGTTAAAACCTATGGCTTATTTGTCGTGATTGGTGTTTTGCTTGGAACAACGTTTGCAGCTTTGGCTAAAACAAAGTTATTGGTTGTATTTTTTACAATAGTTGTTTTTTGTTTAGGTACATATTTATTAATTAATTCTAACCAGCAAACAATCAGTAAAAATAAATTTAAATTACATTTTCGAATTCTTTTCGGACTAATTTCAGGTTTCATTTCAGCGCCAATGGGAATAGGTGGAGCAGTTATGAATGTGCCTATATTAAAATATTTTGGATATCCAATTAAAAAAGCTATAGGCAGTGCTGCAACAATTGGTTTTATAATAGCTTTATGTGGTGCTATAGGTTTTTGGTATTCTGGATCAATTTTAAATGTAAAATTACCTTTGAGTGTAGGATTTATTAATATACCTGCTTTTTTAATTTTTATACCAATCACGATGTTTATGGCTAAAGTAGGTGCAAATTCAGCTCACAAAATCGATAAAACTAAACTTCAGGTTTTTTTTGGAATATTTTTATACGTAGTTGGTACAATCTTTGTATTAAGATATTCAGGCCTATAAAAAAAAAGAGGTGATTTCAGTCTCCCTCCATCACCTCAGCAATTAGAATAATTGATTCTCTAAAATTTTATGAACACTTATTAGTTGAAAATTAAATTTATTAACTATTAAATTTTTTGGTCGTATTCTCCTATCTTTCCAGTTTTTTGAAGCAAAACATCAATAAAATCAAAGATTTTTTTCTTCCTTTCATTTGATGTTGGGCTTTCAGCAACAATCACCAAAGAAGGTTTATTTGATGATGCTCTTATTAAGCCCCAGGAACCATCATCAAATGAAAATCTTATGCCGTTTACAGTTAAAACTTGAGTTATTATTTGACCATCAATTGTTGTTTTTTCTTCTTTGAATTTTTTAACTTGCTCAACTAATTGTTCAACAACCTTATATTTTTCTTCATCTTTGCAGAAGGGAGCCATTGTTGGTGTTTGATAAGTATTTGGTAATTCACCAATTATTTCACTGATTTTTTTGTTTTGTTTATCTAGTAAATGACAAACTTGAATTGCTGAATTAATACCATCGTCATAACCAAAACCTAGTGGTTTATTGAAAAAGAAATGACCACTTTTCTCAAATCCAGCTAAAGCCTTTTCAGTATTAACTTTCCTTTTTATGTGCGAATGACCAGTTTTCCAATAAATAGTTTCACAGTTATTTTGTAATAATATCTTATCTTTTGAATATAATCCTGTTGATTTTACATCTACAATAAATTTAGAATTTTTATGAACTGATGATAAACTTCTAGCTATCAACAAACCAATTTTGTCGGAAAAGATTTCATTTCCTTTATTATCAATGACTCCAACTCTATCTCCATCTCCATCAAAACCAAAACCAATATCAGCATTATTTGCTTTAACTTCTTTGGATATAGCATGTAGCATTTCTAAATCTTCTGGATTTGGATTATATTTTGGAAAAGTCCAATCTAGATTGCAATCTAGTTCAATTACTTCACAGCCAATACTTCTTAAGATATCTGGTGCAAAGATACCAGCTGTTCCATTACCACATGCAACAACAGCTTTTATTTTTTTTTTAATTCTATTTTTGGAAATTAGATCATCTTTATATATTTGATCAAAATTGTTTATTTGCTTCTCATTTCCTTCACCTTTAGAAAACTTTTGATTTAAAGTAATATCTTTTAGTTCTTTCATTTCTTCAGGAGCATGTGTTAAACCCTTTTTGATGCCCATTTTAACACCGGTCCAACCATTCTCATTATGACTTGCGGTAACCATTGCGATTGCATCAGCGTCTAAATTAAATTGTGCAAAATATACCATGGGTGATAAAGACAAACCTATATCTTCAATATTACAACCAGTGGATATTAAGCCTTTTTTAAGAGCTGTTTTTATTTCCTCACTGTAAGAGCGATAGTCATGTCCAACAATCACTCTTGGATTGTTTTTTTTAGTATGAAGTTTAATTTGTGTTCCTAGACCTTTGCCTAAATTCTCTATACCTGCTTTATTTATGCTTTTCTCATATAACCATCTTGCGTCATATTCTCTAAATCCATAGGGGTCTATTTTTAAATTCTCAGACATTTTGTTAATTACTTACCTTTTTTTTAATTTTTTTATTGATATTTTTTTTATACGTTCTATAAATGTTCTATTGATTTGTTGTTTATATAGTATAATAACAAAAAACGCATACAACATATAGTTGTTTACGTCAAAATAAGAAATTATAATACATTTTATGAATAAAATTTTATCACAGGCCTTAAAGAAAGCTGTCTCTGAATATAGCCCTGCGGTGCAAGAAGTTCCTAAAGGAAACAGACCTGATCTTTTTTCACTAAATAACGAAACAGAACTTTTTCAAAATGATAAAGGTATAATTATTAAAATTGATCGTTCAAGAGATGCTAATTTAACTGATTTTGGTAGAGCAACTTTAAAAGATAGATATCTTGGTCATAATGAATCTTACCAAGATTTATTTGCTCGTGTTGCTAGTTCATATGCGGATGACAATCTACATGCGCAAAGAATTTATAACTACATTAGTAACCTGTGGTTTATGCCTGCAACGCCTGTTTTGTCTAACGGTGGAACAAAAAGAGGTTTGCCTATTTCATGTTTTTTAAATGAAGCATCAGATAGCCTTGGAGGCATTTTAGATCTATGGAGTGAGAATGTTTGGTTAGCAGCTAAGGGTGGTGGAATAGGAAGTTATTGGGGCAACTTAAGATCTATTGGTGAAAAAATTGGGAAAGTTGGAAAAACTTCTGGAATAATTCCATTTATAAAAGTGATGGACTCACTAACAATGGCTATAAGCCAAGGTTCGTTAAGAAGAGGTTCTGCTGCTTGTTATCTTCCAATTGATCATCCAGAAATAGAAGAATTCATTGAGATGAGAAGACCAACTGGCGGAGATCCAAATAGAAAAGCATTAAATTTACACCATGGTGTTTTAGTTTCAGATGCTTTTATGAGAGCAGTAGAAACTGATCAACAGTGGGCATTAAAAAGTCCTGCTGATGGTTCTATACAACAAACTATTTCAGCTAGAAATTTATGGATAAGATTATTAACAGCCAGAATAGAAACTGGTGAACCATATATAATTTATATTGATACTGTTAACAGACAGATTCCTCAACATCATAAATTAGCAAATCTTACAGTTAAAACTTCTAATTTATGCAGTGAAATAACTTTACCTACAGGAACAGACAAAGATGGCAGAGACCGAACCGCAGTTTGTTGTCTGTCTTCTTTAAACTTAGAAAAGTATGACGAATGGAAAGATGATCCAGATATGATTAACGACGTAATGAAATTTCTGGATAATGTTTTATCTGATTTTATTAATAAAGCACCTGATCAGTTTAAAGATGCGAAATATTCAGCAGAAAGAGAGAGAAGTGTTGGATTAGGTGTCATGGGTTTTCATTCTTATTTGCAAAAAAATAGAATTCCACTTGAGTCAGTAATGGCTAAAGCATGGAATAAAAAAATATTTAAAAACATTCATGAAAAAGTTAATCAAGCATCAAAAGATTTAGCTGAAGAAAGAGGAGCATGTCCAGATGCTGAAGAATATGGCTATAAAGAAAGATTTTCAAATAAAACTGCAATTGCTCCGACTGCTTCCATCTCTATTATTTGTGGAGGAGCTTCACCAGGAGTAGAACCAGTTGCTGCAAATAGTTATACACATAAAACTTTGTCGGGATCTTTTAATGTTAGAAACAGGTACTTAGAAGAAATTTTAGAAAGTCATGGTAAAAATGATGATGAAACCTGGTCTACAATTACAACAAATCAAGGTTCAGTATCACACTTAAGCTTTTTATCTGATTTAGAAAAAGATGTTTTTAAGACTGCTTTTGAGTTAAATCAAAAATGGATAATAGATTTAAGCGGCGACAGAACACCATTTATCTCTCAAGCCCAATCGGTAAATTTATTTTTACCAGCAGATGTTCATAAAAAGGAACTACATAAAATTCATTTTGATGCTTGGAAAAAAGGCTTAAAAAGTCTTTATTACTGTAGATCAAAATCAATTCAAAGAGCTGAAAATATTAATGACGCTAAATCAACAGATATTACAGCCAATGTATATAAATCTAAGAATCAACAATCAAGCGAACAGCCAGAATACGAGGAGTGCTTATCATGTCAGTAGCAAAAAAAACAAATTCAAAAATTATTCAAACAGAAAAAAAAGAAATTATTCAACCAAAAAAAATGGGCTTACTGGTTGAAAACCCTGTATACAAACCATTCAGATACCCATGGTGTTATGATGCATGGTTAACTCAACAAAGAATTCATTGGTTGCCAGAAGAAGTTCCACTTGGTGATGACGTTAGAGATTGGCAAAAAAACTTATCTCAAGCAGAAAAAAATTTGTTAACTCAAATATTTAGATTTTTTACCCAAGCTGATGTTGAAGTTAACAATTGTTATTTAAGACATTACACAACTGTTTTTAAACCTACGGAAGTACTGATGATGATGACTGCGTTTGCTGCAATGGAAACTGTCCATGTAGCAGCTTATTCACATCTTTTAGATACAATAGGTATGCCTGAGTCAGAATACTCAGCCTTCATGAAATATAAAGAGATGAAAGATAAATACGATTATATGCAAGACTTCAATGTAAATTCGAAAGAAGATATTGCCAAAACAGTTGCTGTGTTTAGTGCATTTACAGAAGGGTTACAATTATTTGCAAGTTTTGCCATTCTTTTAAACTTTCCAAGACATAATAAAATGAAAGGTATGGGTCAAATTGTTACTTGGTCTGTAAGGGACGAAACTCTTCATTGTAATTCAATGATCAGAATTTTCAAAGAATTCATAAATGAAAATCCTGAAATTTGGACACCAAAATTAAAAAAAGAACTTTATGAAGCGTGCAGAACTATTATTGAACATGAAGATGCTTTTATTGATTTAGCTTTTGAGATGGGACCAATGGAAGGTCTAACTGCACAAGAGGTAAAAGATTATATTAGATTTATTGGAAATCGTAGATTAGTTCAGTTAGGTTTAGAACCAATTTATGATATTAATAAAAACCCTTTAGGTTGGTTAGATACGATGTTGAACGCTGTTGAACATATGAATTTTTTTGAAGGTCGAGCAACAGAATATTCTAAAGCATCAACACAAGGAACTTGGGCAGAAGCATTTAGTTAATTTAATTGAAATATAAAAAATATTTTAGAAAAACAAGCCTTAAACAAAAAGGTGATGGTGACTTTTTTTTAAATGAAATCAGAATAAAAAAACCTAAATTTTTTTTAGAGGTTGGTGTTTTTCATGGTGTAACAGCAAGAAATGTTTGTGAATTACTTTATCAAATTCATAAGGATGAATTTAGATATATTGGTTTAGATCTTTTTGAGAAAAATGATGAAAATAAATCTGAGATAATACCAAACACTAGTTTTTCCAACCCATTTAAGCAAATTTATTTTAAATATATTAAAAGACAAGATCCATATAGTATAGAAGCTGTTAGAGATTTACTAAAAAAATTTAGCAAAAATGTTGATTTAATAATTGGAAATTCAAATAAAGTTTTAAAAAAAATAGATATGTCCAAAATAGATTATGTTTTTTTAGATGGTGGCCATGATTATGAGACAGTTAAAAATGATTTAAACAATTGTATTGAAGTAGTTAATAAAAATGGAACGATTTTATGTGATGATTATAATTTGTCTTATGCCCCAGGAGTAAAAAAAGCTATTGACGAGTTTGTTGCAAATAATGGCTTTAAATGTGATATTTTATATAATTCTAGATTTGCTAAAATTGAAAAATATTAACTATCTTTGGTTTAATTGGACAACTTTTCTATGTTGATTTCCTTTATAACTAGCTAAAGGCCGAATTAGTTTATTAGCAGCATGTTGCTCAATTATATGTGCAGACCATCCAGTTATTCTTGATATTACAAATATTGGTGTGAAGAAATCAGTATCAAAACCCATTAAATGATAAGTAGGACCAGTAGGGTAGTCTACATTTGGATGAATATTTTTTCTTTCAATCATTACTCTCTCAACTATGTCATAAATTTTTTCAAATTTTTTATCTTTTTTAATTTTAGCTACTTTACCAAAATATTCTCTCATCGTTGGTACCCTAGAGTCTCCACTTTTATAAACTCTATGGCCAAAACCCATAACCACATCTTTATTATCCAATGCTTTATTAATCCATTTAAGAGCATTTTCTGGTTTTTTTATTTTATTCATCATATGCATTACTTCTTCATTAGCACCTCCATGCAAAGGTCCTTTTAAGCTAGCTATAGCTCCAGTGATTGCTCCATGAATATCAGATAAACTACTTGTGATGGTTCTTGCAGTGAAAGTTGAAACATTAAAGCTATGCTCAGCATATAAAATTAAAGAAACATCAAATGCTTTAACAATTTCCTTTTGAGGTACTTTTCCAAAGCACATATAAAAAAAGTTTTCAGAAAAAGATAATTTTTTTTTGGGAGAAATAATTTTTTTACCTTTTCTTGATCTATAAAAAGCAGCGAGAGCAACTGGTGTTTTTGCAAAAATTCTCATAACTTTTTGCATATTGGCTTTAGGTGAATTATCTTTTGTATCTTTATCCTCTAGACCCATAATACTTACAACTGTTCTTGCAACATCCATGGGATGAGCTTTTTTTGGAAATTTTTTAATATCTGCAATTAAAGTTTTTGAAAGTTTTCTTTCTTTTCTTTCTTGTTTTTCAAAAACTTTTAATTGTTTTTTATTAGGAAGTTCTCCATTTAAAATTAAGTAAGCAACTTCTTCAAATTTACATTTTGAACATAGATCTTGGGCAGCATAACCTCTATAAGTAAGAGAATTAATTTCAGGCATAACCTTGGAAA
>CACEIY010000025.1:0-2500 GCA_902559635.1 uncultured Pelagibacteraceae bacterium
CCTATAAGCATCAGCTTTCTCAAAATGTTATTGTAAATACAATAAACTTTATGGGGATTATTGAGCCTTTTTTGCTCAATTAGCTATTTAAAAAGTAAAAATTTAAGAAGAGAAGTGTGGACGGTTAAGGTTACCTAAAATTTGTCGTACACACTTCAACATCATATAAATTTTATTCTTAGAATTTATATGGAAGCTAGTGTGCGCCGTTTTTAAACTTGAGAGTTTGATCATGGCTCAGAACGTACGCTGGCGGCACGCCTAACACATGCAAGTCGAACGGAGTAGCAATACTTAGTGGCAGACGGGTGAGTAACATGTAGGTATCTGCCCTTTGGCCTGGAATAACACGAGGAAACTTGTGCTAATACCAGATAAGTCTTTACGGAGAAAGCTTTATGCACCATTGGATGAGCCTGCACTTGATTAGTTTGTTGGTGGGGTAATGGCCTACCAAGACTTTGATCAATAGCTGATTTGAGAGGATGATCAGCCACATTGGGACTGAGACACGGCCCAAACTCCTACGGGAGGCAGCAGTGGGGAATCTTGCACAATGGAGGAAACTCTGATGCAGCGATGCCGCGTGAGTGAAGAAGGCCCTTGGGTTGTAAAGCTCTTTCGTCGGGGAAGAAAATGACTGTACCCGAATAAGAAGGTCCGGCTAACTTCGTGCCAGCAGCCGCGGTAATACGAAGGGACCTAGCGTAGTTCGGAATTACTGGGCTTAAAGAGTTCGTAGGTGGTTGAAAAAGTTGGTGGTGAAATCCCAGAGCTTAACTCTGGAACTGCCATCAAAACTTTTCAGCTAGAGTTTGATAGAGGAAAGCAGAATTTCTAGTGTAGAGGTGAAATTCGTAGATATTAGAAAGAATACCAATTGCGAAGGCAGCTTTCTGGATCATTACTGACACTGAGGAACGAAAGCATGGGTAGCGAAGAGGATTAGATACCCTCGTAGTCCATGCCGTAAACGATGTGTGTTAGACGTTGGAAATTTATTTTCAGTGTCGCAGCGAAAGCAATAAACACACCGCCTGGGGAGTACGACCGCAAGGTTAAAACTCAAATGAATTGACGGGGACCCGCACAAGTAGTGGAGCATGTGGTTTAATTCGAAGATACGCGCAGAACCTTACCAACACTTGACATGTTCGTCGCGACTCTAAGAGATTAGAGTTTTCGGTTCGGCCGGACGAAACACAGGTGCTGCATGGCTGTCGTCAGCTCGTGTCGTGAGATGTTGGGTTAAGTCCCGCAACGAGCGCAACCCTCACTTTTAGTTGCCATCATTTAGTTGGGCACTCTGAAAGAACTGCCAGTGATAAGCTGGAGGAAGGTGGGGATGACGTCAAGTCCTCATGGCCCTTACGTGTTGGGCTACACACGTGCTACAATGGTATCTACAACAGGAAGCAAGACGGCGACGTCAAGCAAATCCTTAAAAGATACCTCAGTTCGGATTGCACTCTGCAACTCGAGTGCATGAAGCTGGAATTACTAGTAATCGTGGATCAGCGTGCCACGGTGAATGCGTTCCCGGGTCTTGTACACACCGCCCGTCACACCATGGGAGTTGGTTCTACCTTAAGGCAAGGTTTAAAACCCTTGACCACGGTATAGTCAGCGACTGGGGTGAAGTCGTAACAAGGTAGCCGTAGGGGAACCTGCGGCTGGATTACCTCCTTTCTAAGGATGAATAAAATTAAGATTTTATTCTAAATAATATACATTGGTAATGTTGACCGTCCTCATTTCTCTTCTTGAAGTAGTGTTTCTCTTGCATGGGGGCCGGTAGCTCAGTTGGTTAGAGCACACCCTTGATAAGGGTGGGGTCGAAAGTTCGAGTCTTTCTCGGCCCACCAATTTAAGATTAAGGGGGATTAGCTCAGCTGGGAGAGCGCCTGATTTGCATTCAGGAGGTCAGCGGTTCGATCCCGCTATCCTCCACCAGAAACACTTAGTTATAAAAAATTGTAAATAAAAATAATAATTAATATCAATATCTATATCCGAACATTAGTAATGTTATTAACTAATGTTCAAAATAAAAATTTGATTCAACACAGAATTTTTTTCTGTGCATAAATCAAGCGTTTAAGGGCGTGTGGCGGATGCCTTGGCACTGAAAGCCGATGAAGGACGTGATATACTGCGATAAGTTTCGGGGAGCTGTATGTAAGTTTTGATCCGAAAATTTCCGAATGGGGAAACCCACCACTTTATGTGGTACTTTAAACTTAATACATACGTTTAAAGAGACAACCTGGAGAACTGAAACATCTAAGTAACCAGAGGAAAATAAATCAATTGAGATTCCGTTAGTAGTGGCGAGCGAAAACGGATTAGGCCAGTAGTTTTGTTAAAAAAATTTGAATAGTTTGGAAAAGCTAACCATAGAGGGTGATAGTCCCGTATGAGTAATGTTTAATAAAATTCTTGAGTAAAGCGGGACACGTGAAATCTTGCTCGAATATAGGGGGACCACCCTCTAAGCCTA
>CACEIY010000026.1 GCA_902559635.1 uncultured Pelagibacteraceae bacterium
GTCCTTTTCCAATTGTAAGATCAGCTATAATTTTAGTTATATTATTTTCATTTTTGTTCTCAAAAATTTTAGCATGATGACAAAAAGGAACAAATTCAGGATATTTTTCAATATCTAAGACCAAATTTATTAAATCTTCTTTCTTGCATTCAATTAATCTCTTAACTGAAGCTTTTGGCATTAATTAATATTAATTCTTTTTTTTTGAAGTTTGGCAAAGTCTTCATCAGCATGGTAAGAAGATCTTGTTAAAGGAGAAGAAGAAACTAATAAAAATCCTTTTGATTTAGCAACTAACTCCAATTCTTTGAATTCATCTGGATGATAATATCTTTCTAGTGGATAGTGTTTAACAGAGGGCTGTAAGTATTGACCTATTGTTAAAAAATCTACTTTCGCAGATCTTAAGTCATTCATCACTTGAATAATTTCATCATATTCTTCACCTAAACCAACCATTATTCCTGATTTTGTAAAAACTTTATTGTTATTTACTTTTGCATTTTTTAATAATTCAAGTGAAGCAAAATATCTGGCGCCAGGTCTTACTTTTAAATATAATCTTGGTACAGTCTCGATATTGTGATTAAAAACATCTGGGTTTGCTTCTAATATTTTTTTATAAGAATCACCTTTTCTTAAAAAGTCTGGAGTTAACACTTCAATTGTAGTAGATGGATTTTTTTTTCTTGTAGTTTCAATAACTTTTTTAAAATGATTTGATCCTCCATCATTTAAATCATCTCTATCTACAGATGTAATGACCACATGTTTTAATGAAAGTTTTTTCACAGCATTAGCAATTTTTAAATCCTCATAGGGATCTAATTTCTCTGGCTTTCCTGTTTTGACATCACAAAAACCACAAGCTCTTGTACAAGTATCACCCATAATCATAAAGGTAGCGTGTCTTTTACTCCAACATTCAGTTATATTTGGGCAGTTAGCTTCTTGACACACTGTAACAAGATTGCTTTTATTGACCAATGTCTTAGTAATAAAAAACTCTCTACTATTTATGAGTTTAGATCTAATCCACGCAGGTTTTTTTTTAATTGGATTAATAGGGTTTTTTACTTTTTCAGGATGTCTTGTTTTAATTTTTTGTGTCATTATTTTTTATAATATAAATTTTTTCACCTTTTTTACCAAATAAAAACCTTTGTCTAATCAAGGTTTCTATGTAATCAAGGTCTAGATTGCTACTTAATAATGAATTTTTAAAATCCAAGTCTTTAATTTGATCTATTAAAACCAATTCTTTTTTTTTTAGATCTTGCAAAATTTGTTTCTTTTCATGATATGAAATCAATCCTCTATCACCAGACATTAAATTAAAGAAAAAATATAATATCAAAAAAGTTGAAATTAATAAAAAAAAACTATTTTTTAATCTTTTAAGCATTAATGAATCTTATTCATTCTACTTTTTTTTCCAAGCTCTTCCTCTATACGTATCAGCTGATTGTATTTAGCTACTCTTTCTGATCTTGCCAAAGACCCTGTTTTGATTTGATTCGAGTTAGTTCCTACAGCTAAATCAGCTATAAATGTATCTTCTGAATCTCCAGATCTATGGGAAATAATAGTTTCAAATCCAATAATTTGAGCAAATTTAATTACGTCAAGTGTTTCTGAAACAGTGCCTATTTGATTAAGTTTAATTAAGATTGCGTTAGAAGACTCATTTAAAAAACCTTTTTTCAGCCTCTCTAGATTAGTAACATAAAGATCATCACCTACTACTTGAACTTTATTTATTGATTTCATTAATTTGCTCCAAGATGTCCAGTCATTTTCAGCAAATGGATCTTCAATTGATTTGATATTGTATTTTCTAATTATTTTTTTATATTCTCTAATAGATTTTTCTACAGAGACATATTTTTTTGAATGAATAGAATATTTATTTTTTTTAAATAATTCATTAGCCGCTACATCGAGACAAATAGATACGTCTTTACCATTAACAAAACCAGATTTTTTGATAGCTGATACAATCAAATCTAAAGCTTGATTATTACTACTTATCATTGGAGCAAAACCACCTTCGTCTCCAACAGAGATTGATAATCCCTTGTTTTTAATTATTTTACTTAAATTTTTTATTACAAGAAAACAAATTCTCATTGCATCTGAAAAAGTTTTTGCTCGATCAGGTCTAATCATAAATTCTTGTATTCTAAGATTATTATCTGCATGTACCCCACCATTAATTATATTCATCAATGGATATGGTAATTTAAAATTATTTTTAACTAAAAAAGTTTTATATAGAGGTAATTTTTTTTGTTTGGCTGAAAGTTTTTTTACTGCCATTGATACAGCTAAAATCGTATTTGCTCCTAATTTTTTTTTTTGTTTAGTTCCATCTAAATTAATCATCAAGGTGTCTATTCTTTCTTGGTTATGAATATTATGTCCTTTTAATCTTTTTGAGATTTTTGAGTTAACTAAATTAACTGCACTTAAAACGCTTTTTCCTAAATATCGGTTATTTTTTTTATCTCTCTTTTCAAAAGCTTCATATGTACCTGTAGAAGCACCTGAAGGACATATTGCTTTTGCACTATTGTTTTTTATAAAAACTTCTGCTTCTACTGTTGGATTTCCTCTACTGTCAAAAACTTGACGGGCTTTTACTTTTAAAATTTTACTCACTTATTTTTAATTAAATTATCTATATCTGTAAGCTGCTTTAATAAACTTTCTAACTTATCTAAAGGAACCATATTTGGTCCATCTGAAGGAGCATTATCTGGATCTTGATGGGTTTCAATAAAAACTCCAGCAACACCAACTGCAACAGCTGCTCTAGCTAAATACTCTACAAATTCTCTTTGACCTCCACTTTTCTCACCAAGTCCACCCGGTTGTTGAACTGAGTGAGTGGCATCAAAAATTACTGGATAACCATTTTTTGCCATTATTGGCAAGGATCTCATATCTGAAACAAGAGTGTTATAACCAAAACTTGCACCTCTCTCCGTTACTAAAATATTTTTATTTCCTGAATCAGAAATTTTTTTGGTTACATTAACCATATCCCATGGAGCTAAAAATTGTCCTTTCTTAACATTTACAATTTTATTCGTTTTTGCAGCTGCAACTAATAAATCAGTTTGTCTGCATAAGAATGCTGGGATTTGAAGCACATCTACATGATTTGCAACTATTGAACATTGCTCAATATTATGAATATCAGTTAAAATTGGAACACTTAATTCTTTTTTAATTTTATCAAACACAGGCAGTGAGCTATCTAAACCAGCACCTCTTTTACCTTTGAGACTAGTTCTGTTAGCTTTATCAAAGGACGTTTTGTAGATAAAACCCACATCAAATTTTTCAGTAATTTCCTTTATTTTTCCAGCCATATCCATTGCGTGTTGTTCTGTTTCTAGTTGGCAAGGACCAGCTATAATACAAATCTTTTTATCGTTTGAAATTTCTATTTTTCCGCAATTTACACTAATACTACTCATTTATGATTTTTTGATGCCTTGATAAATGAAGAGAATAAAGGATGAGGGGCCAAAGGTCTAGATTTAAATTCAGGATGAAACTGAACTCCTATAAACCAAGGATGATTTTTAAGCTCAATTATTTCTGGCAATTTATTATCTGGTGACATTCCTGAAAAAATCAATCCTTTTCTCTCAAATTGATTCTTAAGATTATTGTTAACTTCATATCTATGTCTATGTCTTTCTTTTATAGATTTTAACTTGTAGATTCTATTTATGGCAGAATTATTTCTTAATTTAGCTTCATATAAACCTAATCTCATCGTTCCACCTAAATTTTTATCCGTTCCTTTTATTATTTTTCCATTTTTATCCCATTCATTAATTAAACCTATAACTGGATAACATTTTTTATCTAGTTCACTAGATCCTGCTTTTTTAATTTTCAATTTATTTCTTGCAAATTCAATAATAGCCATCTGCATACCAAAACAAATGCCGAGAAAAGGTATCTTGTTTTCTCTAGCATATTTTATAGCTGAAATTTTACCTTCTGTTCCTCTTTTACCAAAACCACCTGGTATCAATAATCCCGAAACATTCTTTAGTGTTTTTTTAATTTCATTACTTTTTAAGTTATCAGACTCTATTCTAATTAGATTTACTTTTACTTTATTAGAAATACCTCCATGTATTAAAGCTTCATCTAATGATTTATAAGCATCTTTCAAATTTACATATTTACCAATTATAGCGATGTTTACACATTTTTTTGTATTTAAAACAATTTTAGTTATTCTCTTCCATGGGACTAAATTAGCTCTTTTTTTAGATTTAAGTTTAAAATATTTTAAAACTTGTTTATCAAGTTTTTGATTAAAAAAACTAATAGGCGCTTCATAAATTGTTCTTACATCTACGGTTTCAATTACATTTTCAATTGGAACATTACAGAATAAAGATATTTTTTTTCTTTGATCTAATGGTATAGATTGTTGAGATCTACAAATGATTATATCCGGTTGAATACCAATACTTCTTAACTCTTTAACTGAATGCTGGGTTGGTTTAGTTTTTATTTCATCAGATGATTTTAAAAAAGGAACAAAAGTTAAATGAATAAATAATGTTTTTGACTTGCCATGTTCATTTGAAAATTGTCTTATAGCTTCAACAAATGGTAAACTTTCAATATCTCCTACGGTACCTCCAATTTCACATATAACAAAATCTTCATTTGTAATATCTTTTTTTATAAATTCTTTTATTCGATTTGTAATATGAGGTATAACTTGAACAGTTTTTCCAAGATAACCTCCTTCTCTTTCTCTTTTAATTACATCACTATAAATACGACCAGTTGTTATATTGTCAGATTGCTTTGATGATATATTTGTAAATCTTTCATAGTGACCTAAATCTAAATCTGTTTCTGCGCCATCATCAGTTACAAAAACCTCTCCATGTTGAAATGGACTCATTGTTCCTGGATCTACATTTAAATATGGATCCATTTTTCTCAGTCTAACTTTATATCCTTGAGATTTTAATAAATATGCCAGCGAAGCTGATGAAAGACCTTTTCCTAATGATGAAACCACGCCGCCCGTGACAAAAATATATCGCGCCATGGAATTATCTTATAGCTAATAAAAAAGTAATTGAAAAGTATTAATTATTATTTTCTGGAATTTCTGGTGTATCTCCTGTTTTTTCCTCAACTATATCTAAAACTGATGAAGTAGGAGCAAGATCTTCTCTCGAAATGATAGTTAAACCTAGGCTACAAATGATAAAAAAAGTTGCAACTACAGCTGTAGCTTTTGTCATAAAATTTCCTGCAGATTTAGAAAACATTAAATTCTCTTGGGAAACACCAATACCAAGAGCTCCACCTTCAGATTTTTGCATTAAAACCAACAAAACTAAAATAATTGCAAATATGATGTTAAGAATTAGTAATATATTTTCCATGCTGGTTAATTATATGTTTTTTTGATTATATCAATAAATTTTTTTGGGTCCTGAGATGAACCTCCTATTAAAAAGCCATCTATATTGTCTATAAATTTTAATTCATTAATATTTTTAGAATTAACTGATCCACCATAAAGAACATTATAATTTTTAAACTTTTTTTTAATAAAATTAATAATATTAAATAATTCATTTGATTTTGGAATCAAACCTGAACCAATAGACCAAACTGGTTCATAAGCTATTAAAATATTATTTTTGTTTTTTATTTTATCTAGTCCTGATTTAATTTGTTTATTTAACACTTGTTTAGTAATTTTTTTTCTTTTTTCTTTTAATGTTTCGCCAACACAAAAAATTACCTTGAGTCCAGACTTAAGTGCACTTCTAATTTTAAGATTAATTAATTTATTATTTTCACCTGCTTCTCTATTTTCTGAATGACCAATAATAACATATTTTGCTCCAACATTTTTTAACATCTTAGCATTTATAGAACCAGTAAAAGCTCCTGAAGTTTGATTTTCATGACAATTTTGTGCACCTACTTCTATCCTGGTATTCTTAAGCTTTTTTGACATAGGGCGGATTAGGGTACTTGGAGGACAATAAATGATTTTAATATATTTATTTTTTTCAAAGTTTTTAAAAAATTTAGCTACTTTATGCAATGAATTCAAAGAGTTTAAGCCACCAAACATTTTCCAATTGGCAATAAAATAAATATATTTGTTTGTCATCTGCTTTATTTTAATCTATAGCTTTGCTTTTTCTAGATCAATAAATTTATAGAGTAATGATAGGTAGTTTTAGAAATTTCGCCAAAACTAAATTTGCAGGTTTATTAGTTTTTATAATGATTATCCCTTTCGTTTTTTGGGGTATGGGCAGTATGTTTAGCAGTGGGAATACAAATACTATAGCAAAAATTAACAAAAAAAATATTTCTACTCAAGAATTTATAGATTATATAAATAGCTCTAATATTCCTCAAGCATCTATAAAAGAAAATTTAAATAATAATATAATCGAAGAATTATTATCAGGTTTAATCTCTAGAACATTAATAGAATTAGAAGTGATATATTATAATGTTATAGTTTCAGAAAAAACATTGTTAAAGAAAATTACGAAAAATAAAAACTTTGTAGATGAAAGTGGAAATTTTCAAAGAGTGAAATATGAAAAATTTTTACTTGAAAACAATCAGTCAGCTCCTGCTTTCGAGCTTAGATTAAAAGGTCGTGAACTTCAAAAAAATTTATTTGATTTTATGGGAGCTGGAACACTTTCTCCTCAATTTTTGATAGAGAGATTATATGAAGAAGAAAATAAAAAACTTGAAGTTGATTTTATTAACTTAAAAAATTTTTATAAAAAAAAAAATGAATTTACAGATAAAGATTTAAAAAAATTCATAAATGAACATAAAGATCAATTAAAAATAGAATATATT
>CACEIY010000027.1 GCA_902559635.1 uncultured Pelagibacteraceae bacterium
ACTTCTTTAAAAAAGCTAAAAGTAAAAAATTTAAAAAGCTTAAATTACCAACTTTTAATAAAGCAATTGATGATAGGTTTGATAAAAAAAATTGGAGCTATTTAAGAAATAAACCAGATGTAATTATATTTGAGGGATGGTGCGTAGGTGCAAAGCCAGAAAAAAAAAATACTTTACAGAAAACTATTAATTCAATGGAAAAAACAAAAGATCAAAAACAAATTTGGAGAAAATATGTTAACCAGCAATTGAAATCAAAATACAAAAAACTATATTCTCAATTAAATTGTTTAATTTATTTAAAAGCAACAAATTTTAGTTTACTTCAAAAATGGAGATTAAAACAAGAGCGAAAACTTTGGCTTAAAAGTAAAAAAAATTCTAATTTGAAAATTATGAGTAAAGGAGATGTAATTAATTTTATGCAAACTTATCAAAGAATTACACAAAATATGTTTAGATATATGCCTAAGTATGCTTCAATTATATTAAATTTAAATAGTAATCATCAAATCAAATCTGCAGTATACAATAGCAAATGAAAAAAATAATTTTAATATTTTTGAGTAAATTAATTCTGTTAAATGTTGCAAATGCAGAAACTTTTTCTAATGCTTTATTAAAAGCATATAAAAATAATTCCGAATTAAATGCTGAAAGAGAAAATATAAATATATCTGAACAGGAATTAAAAATTTCTCAAGGAAATTATTTACCTTCAGTAACTATATCTGGCTCAAAAAGCCAGGAAGATACAAATAAACTTACTAATCAATCTGGTGGGGATGCAACAATAAATGATGTTGATCCTTTTACTCAATCAATTTTAGTTTCACAAACTTTAATTGATTTTGGTAGAGGTGCTGAATTATCAAAAAGTGAAATCGGTTTAAATCTTGCTAAAGCTAAACTTTTAAAAAAAGAACAAGATATTTTATATAAAACTGTTGAAGCTTATACCAGTTTAATATTAGCAAATGAAAAATTAAAGATTAATAGAGATAATCTCGAACTTTTAAGTAGACAAGTTGAATCTGATAAAATTAGATTAGAAAGAGGTCAAATAACTTTATCTGATGTTTCTCAATCCGAATCATCTTTAGCAGAAGCTCAAGCAAAACTAATTCAAGCAGAAAATGAATTATTAACAAGTAAACTGAATTATGAAAACATTATTGGTTCATTGAATGATTCAAAATCTTTAGATAAAAAATCAATTAAAGCATATTCACTTCCTGATAGTTTGAGTTCAGCTGTTAATCTTTCTAAAAAAAACAACCCAGATCTAATTATTTCTAAATTAGAATATGAACAAACTCAGAAAGACAAAATTATTGCAAAATCAGAATTAGCACCGACTGCTAATTTAACCTTAGAAAGATCATACACAGATGATCTAAGTTCAACATATAATGAAAGAGAGAAGGACACAATTAAAGCAACTGTTTCATGGCCATTTTATTCAGGTGGTAAAAATAGAGCTTCTCTAAATAAGAGTACAAGTTTAGAGACTAGAGCTAGACTAATTTTAGATAGTGTTATTAAACAAAATCAAACAAATGTTGCAAGTGCATGGTCTAGTTATCAATCAAATAAAAGTTTGTTAAATTCAGTTCAAGCGCAAGTAAAAGCATCCGAAATTGCCAATGAAGGGATTACTGCAGAATATAACAGTGGAACAGGGAGAACTACTCTAGAAGTAATACAATCAAACTCATTACTTCTTAATGCTCAAATTTCACTTGCTGATTCTGAGAGAAATTTTATTCTTTCCCAATTTAATCTTCTAAAGTCTATTGGTTTACTTCATAGCGAATACCTAAAAATTAAGTAAATATTTGGAAATTTTAGGGCAAAATAAATAAATCTTGCTAATGAGAACAAAATGTGTACATTTATTTTATGATTCGAGTGTTAAAAAAAATTAAAAAAAAAGGTAAAAAATGACTAAAAACAACCTTAAAGTAGTTAAATCTACTAAAGATCAAGAAACAGATATTAAAGAAAAGAACAAAGCATTAGATGCTGCGATAAGCCAGATAACTGACAATTTTGGAAAAGGTTCAGTTATGAAGCTTGGTGAAAAAAGAGCTATGGATATTGAGTCAATATCTACAGGATCTCTAAGTTTAGATTTAGCCTTAGGAATAGGTGGACTGCCTAAGGGAAGAATTGTTGAAGTTTATGGTCCAGAGTCATCTGGAAAAACAACATTAGCATTACAAGTTGTTGCTGAAGCTCAAAAGGCTGGTGGCATTTGTGCATTCGTTGATGCAGAGCATGCTTTAGATCCAGTGTATGCAAAAAAATTAGGTGTAAATACTGAAGAGTTATTAATTTCTCAACCAGATGCAGGTGAGCAAGCTTTAGAGATAGCTGATACATTAGTAAAATCAGGCTCTATTTCAGTAATCGTAATTGACTCTGTTGCAGCTTTAACCCCAAGAGCTGAAATTGAAGGCGAGATGGGCGATCATCATGTTGGTCTTCAATCAAGATTAATGAGTCAGGCTTTAAGAAAACTAACAGGTTCGATTTCTAACACAAACACAATGATGATTTTTATTAATCAAATTAGAATGAAAATTGGAGTTATGTTTGGAAGTCCAGAAACAACATCAGGTGGAAACGCACTTAAGTTTTATTCATCTGTTAGAATGGACATTAGAAGAATTGGTGCCATTAAAGATAAAGATGAAATTATTGGTAATTCTACAAGAGTGAAAGTAGTTAAAAATAAAGTTGCGCCACCATTTAAAGTTGTTGAGTTTGACTTAATGTATGGAAAAGGAATTAGCAAAATGGGTGAGTTAGTAGACTTAGGAGCTAAAGCTGATATTATTGAAAAGTCAGGTGCATGGTATGCTTATAAAGGAGAAAAAATAGGCCAAGGTAGAGAAAATGCTAAGGTTTATTTAGCTCAAAACCCAAAAGTTGCTGCTGAAATAGAAATGGCAATTAGGGAAAAAGCTGGAGTAATTTCTAAAAAAATTGAAGGAAATCCATTGAGTCCTGAAAAAATTGAAAAAGAGAAGAAAGTAGCTGAAAAAGAAGAAGCAGATAAAGAAGCTACTCCTCCTAAAAAGAACTAGAATTAAAGGTCATCTTTAAATTATAAAAGGCGCTTAATATAAGCGCCTTTTCTCCCTTATCCCTAACTAGACATAGAATAAAAAAGCTGTATTTTAAAACATATGGCTCAAAAATCATTAAATCAAATAAGAGAAACTTTCTTAAAATATTTTGAAAAAAATGATCATAAAATAGTTGAGTCTAGTAATCTTGTCCCAAACAACGACCCAACACTGATGTTTGCTAACTCTGGAATGGTTCAGTTTAAAAATGTGTTCACTGGTTTAGAAAAGAGAGATTATCTAAGAGCAACAACTTCACAAAAATGTGTAAGAGCTGGTGGAAAACATAATGATTTAGAAAATGTAGGCTATACACCAAGACACCATACTTTTTTTGAGATGTTAGGAAATTTTTCTTTTGGTGATTATTTCAAAGAAAAAGCAATTCATTATGCGTGGGATTTAATTACTAAAGACTTTGGAATAGATAAAAATAAACTTTATGTAACGGTTTTTCATGAAGATGAAGAGGCTTTCAATTTTTGGAAGAAAATAGCAGGTTTTAAAGATGATAGAATAATAAGAATTTCAACTTCAGATAACTTCTGGTCAATGGGTGAAACAGGCCCTTGTGGCCCATGTTCGGAAATTTTTTATGATCATGGTGACCATCTAAAAGGAGGTTTGCCAGGTTCAAAAGATGAAGATGGAGATCGTTTTATTGAAATTTGGAACTTAGTTTTTATGCAATATGAGCAAGTTTCAAAAGATAAAAAAATTGATCTACCAAAACCTTCTGTTGATACAGGTATGGGCTTAGAAAGAATTGCTGCATTACTGCAAGGTACTTATGATAATTATGAAACAGATCATTTTAAAAAATTAATTCAATCGACTTCTGATATTGTTAAAAAAAAACCTGATCAATCTAATATTTCTAGCTTCAGAGTTATTGCAGATCATTTGCGTGCAAGTTCATTTTTGATTGCTGAGGGAGTTTTACCATCTAACGAGGGAAGGGGCTATGTACTTAGAAGAATTATGAGAAGAGGAATGAGACATTCTCATTTGTTAGGGTCTAAAGCACCTGTATTTTATAATTTATTTGAAACTCTTAAAAATGAAATGTCAGGAAATTATCCTGAACTTAAAAGAGCAGAGTCTTTAATTAAAGAAACTTTAAAAATGGAGGAAGAAAAGTTTCTGATTTTATTAGATCGGGGAATAAAGATATTAAATGATGAATTATCTAAAATAGATAAAGTTCTTCCAGGAGATGTTGCTTTTAAATTATATGATACTTATGGTTTTCCAATCGATCTTACAGAAGATATTTTAAGAAATAAATCTTTATCAATTGATACCAAAAAGTTTCATTCTTTAATGAAAGAAAGTAGAGAACTTGCTAAAAAAAATTGGAAAGGATCTGGAGATGCAGCTGTAGAAGACATTTGGTTTGGCATTAGAGATAAATTAGGTTCAACAGAATTTTTAGGTTATGAAACAAATCAAGCTGAAGGAGTTATTTTAACTTTATTAAAAAACAATAAAGAAGTTAAAGAATTAAAAACCAATGAAGAAGGAATGATTATAACCAATCAAACACCTTTTTATGGTGAGTCAGGTGGTCAAGTTGGTGACACAGGAGAAATTATATCTGGGGAATTTAAATTTGAAGTAACAGATGTTCAAAAAAAGTTGGGAGATCTTTTTGTTCATTATGGAAAAGTAATTAGTGGTTCAACAAAGTTAAATGAGAATGTTGAAATGAAAATAAATGAAGAAAGAAGAAACAATACCAGAGCATACCATTCAGCAACACATTTATTACATGAGTCATTAAGAAGAGTTTTAGGGACCCATGTAACTCAAAAAGGTTCTTTAGTAGAACCTAGTAGGTTGAGATTTGATTTTAACCACATGAAACCAATTTCTAATGAAGAAATTGAAAAAATTGAAACATTTGTAAATTCTATGGTTACAAAAAAAACTGATGTAAGAACAAGATTAATGACACCAGATGAAGCTGTAGAAAATGGTGCATTAGCTTTGTTTGGTGAAAAGTATGGAGATGAAGTGAGAGTGCTTTCAATGGGAGAAGATGATGGAGAATATTTTTCTACTGAACTTTGTGGTGGTACACACGTGAAAAATACTAGAGATATTGGTAAATTTAAAATTATTAGTCAATCTTCGATAGCCGCAGGTATTAGAAGAATAGAAGCTTTAAGAGACAAACAATTAGAAGATTATTTGAAAAATAAAGAAAAATTAACAAGTTTATCATCAGAAAAAAATGATGAGCTGATTAAAGACTTAACAAAACAAATAAAAACTTTAGGAGGAAAACCTACTTTAGAAGAATCTGACCAAAAAATATTAATTAAAAATTTAACCAAACAATTGGAAACTTTATCTGTCAAATCAATTTTAAATAACAAATCAAAAAATAAAATTAAAGATGAAGAAATAAAAGGAATTAAAATAAGATTTCAAAATGTTGAAGGTCTTCCAACAAAAGAATTAAGAAAACTTGTAGATGATGGTAAAAAAGCATTAGGCCAGGGAATAGTTGTAGTTTTTGCAAGCAAAGATGAGAAAGTAGGAGTTGCTGTTGGTGTAACTAATGAATTAACAGAAAAATATGATGCGGTTAATTTTGTAAAACAAAGTTCTAAGATTATTGGTGGCCAAGGTGGAGGAGGAAGGAAAGATTTTGCACAAGCAGGAGGTCAATATGCAAATAAAATTAATGAAGCTTTTAATAAAATTAGGAATTTAATTTAATTTCTTTTTCAAATTTTTATCTATTTCATCTAAAAATTGATTAGTTGTCATAAATTTGCTTGAGGGCCCAATCAATATAGCAAGATCTTTAGTCATAGATCCACTTTCAACACATTCTATACAAACTTGCTCGATAGTATTTGCAAATTTAATAAGTTCTGTATTTTCATCTAATTTACCTCTATGAGCTAATCCTCTTGTCCAAGCAAATATTGATGCTATAGGATTAGTAGAAGTTTCTTTCCCTTCTTGGTGTATTCGATAATGTCTTGTAACAGTTCCATGAGCAGCTTCAGCTTCCATTATTTTTCCATCAGGAGTTAATAAGGTACTAGTCATTAAACCTAATGAACCGTAACCTTGGGCCATAGTATCAGATTGCACATCACCATCATAATTTTTACAAGCCCAGATATATTTACCACTCCATTTCATAGCACAAGCTACCATGTCATCAATAAGTCTATGTTCATAAGTAATCTTAGCTTCTTCAAATTTTTTTTTAAATTCTTTATTAAAGACTTCTTCAAATATATCTTTAAATCTTCCATCATATTTTTTTAGAATAGTATTTTTTGTTGATAGATAAACTGGCCATTTTTTTATTAAGCCATAACTGAAACATGATCTTGCAAAGTCTTCTATTGATTTATCTAAGTTATACATTGAAAGTG
>CACEIY010000028.1 GCA_902559635.1 uncultured Pelagibacteraceae bacterium
CCCCAACCTTTGTCATAAAAATTATCCACTTTTATAATTTTTTACTTTTTCCAAAATTTTTTTCATTTCTGCTAATGAAAGAATCTTTGGTTCCCCTATCTTTAGTGCAATAATATATTGTTGGCAAATATTTTCTATCTCTTGTGCAAGCTCAAATGCTTTGGATAAATTTTCTCCAAATGCAACCTGACCGTGGTTTGACATTAAACATGCTTTTCTATCTTTTAAAGCTTTAATGATATTCATAGAAAGTTCGTGCGTACCAAAAGTTGCATATTCAGAACATTTAATATCTTCACCTCCCGCAAGAGCAATCATGTAATGAAATGGTGGTATTGATTTACCATGAGTAGAAACTGCTGAGGCATGTGGAGAATGTGCATGAACAATAGCTTTTGCATCCCACTTATTTTTATAAATATCCTGGTGAAATCTCCATTCTGATGAAGGATTCTTCCCTGAATTAAACCATGATAAAAAGTCTTTTTCCTCAGTTAAAGATAAAAAAACAATATCCTCGGGTTTAAGCAACTCATATTTTTTTCCTGATGGAGTAATAAAAAAACCCTCAATACCGTCTTCAATGCCTCTTACAGATATGTTTCCAGATCTTAAAGGAGATAAATTTGTACTATTTAGCTTAATTGAATACTCAATTACTTCTTCTCTCTCTTTCAAGTTTTTCATTTAAATAATTTTTTTAAACCCTCAGTTGATGCTTCACAAATACCTTTTTCAGTAATCAATCCGGTCACGTATTTTGATGGTGTCACATCAAATGCCAAATTCATTGCCTTACTTTTTTCAGGATAGATCTGTACTTTTTTTAGGTTTCTATTTTCATCTAAACCTTCAATATAAGATAATTCTTCAGAATTTCTTTCTTCAATTGGAATATCTTTATAATTTTTAATATTCCAATCTATAGTTGAGCTAGGCAAAGCAACGTAAAAAGGAATGTTATTATCATGTGCAGCAAGCGCTTTTAAATAAGTTCCAACTTTATTACAAACATCTCCATTCGCTAAAGTTCTATCTGTTCCCACAATACACATATCAACTTCCCCCCTTTGCATCAAAATTCCACCCGTATTATCTGCAATAATTGTATTGTTAACTCCCTCTTCATTAAGTTCATAAGAAGTAAGATTTGCTCCTTGATTTCTAGGTCTTGTTTCATCAGCCCAAACATGAACTGGAATACCTTTTTTATGTGCATGATAAATTGGTGATGTCGCTGTTCCCCAATTAATTGTGGCTAGCCATCCTGCGTTACAGTGAGTAAGAATATTAACAGTGTCTTTTTTTTTATTATAAATTTCTTCTATTATTTTAAGACCATTTAATCCAATATTTTCACAAAATTTTATATCCTCTTCACAAATTTCTTTTGCCTCATTCAGGGCTATTTCTAAAATTTTATCACTATTAACACCTGATAATTTTTTCATCATCCTATCAACAGCCCACTTTAAATTTATAGCTGTTGGTCTTGAGTTAATTAAATCTTCTGCTGATTTCATTAAAAATGACTGATCATTATTTTCAATAATAGCTAAAACTAATCCATAAGCTGCTGTTGCTCCTATTAAAGGTGCACCTCTTACTTCCATTGTTTTGATGGCGCTTATTGCATCTTTGACTGTTTTCAAATCTTTAATAATAAATTTATGAGGTAGTTTTGTTTGATCAATAATTTTTACAACATTATTTTCTAACCAAATTGTGTGATATTCCTTACCTTCAATTTTCATTATTTTTTTTACCTTATACATTTTCTCCATTAATAAGTTTTTCAAGCTCATTAATTAATCTATTGCCTCTAATAACTGGATGAATTTTTCTTGCATCTTTTAAATCCTTAAGAGCTTTTTGATATAATTCTAAATCAATATATATTTGAGCTCTGCCTGATAGTGCTCCAAAATGTCTTGGTTCTAAATCTAATACTATACTAATATCGTCTAAAGATTTTTGATAATCTTTCATTAAAAATAATAAGGTAGCTCTTTTATTCCACGCTTCTGACCATTCTGGATCCGTTTCAATAATATTTGTAAAAACTTCTAATGCGTAATCATATTGACCTTGATACATAAGTTTAGTGCCAAACTCTAATTTTTCTGTCAAGTTTTTTTGATTTGGATGTTTATTCCAAACAGCCCAAATTTTCTTTTCTAAAATATCTCCATCCTGAGCATTATTTATCTTACTCAAATCTTTAAAAAGTTTATTGAGTTCAGCAACTTGAATTAAATTATGATTTTTAGCGTTAGTATTTAAAATAAAAATTAAATTAAATATTAAAATATATATTATTTTTTTCATTTATTTAAAACACGTCCTGCAACAGTCTTGAGTTTATCTTTTGTTTTTTGTGTTCTTTTTTTTTTCTGGAGCAGTAATTATAGCAACATCTAAACAGTTATTTGTTGGGTCATTAAGATCAATATGATTTTCAAAATTTTCTATTAAATTTTTAATAATATTCTTTGCTTTAGCAGCATTTCCCAAAAGAACTTTTATCACTTGTTCGACATCGACATTTTCATGATCTGGATGCCAACAATCATAATCAGTTACCATTGAAATAGATGCGTATCTAATTTCTGCTTCTCTTGCTAATTTAGCTTCAGGCATATTAGTCATTCCAATTACGTCAGCTTTCCATGATCTATATAATTTTGATTCAGCTAAAGTAGAAAACTGAGGTCCTTCCATAACTACATAAGTTCCTCCTTTTTGATAATCAATTTTTTCTTTTTTAATTGCATCCTCACAAGCATTCATTAGACCAGTAGATGTAGGATGAGCCATAGAAACATGCGCTACAATTTCGTCATCAAAAAAAGTTTTATTTCTAGCAAAAGTTCTATCAATAAATTGGTCAACTATAACAAATTTTCCAGGTGACAATTCTTCTTTTAACGATCCAACAGCAGATATAGATACAATATCAGTAACTCCAAGTTGTTTTAAAACATCTATATTTGCTCTAAAATTAATATTCGACGGAGATATAAAATGACCTCGTCCATGCCTTGGTACAAAAAAAACTTCTTTATTTTTAAAATTTGTTTTTAAAATTTGATCAGATGGCTTACCCCAAGGGCTATTTAAGTCTAGTAATTCCCTATCTTTAAATTCCTCAACATCATAAAGGCCACTTCCGCCAATTATTGCTAATTTATTTATTGTCATGTTAAAAATATAATTTATTTATACTTTTATAATTAACTATATGAATTTAAAAGATTTTATTAGATCCATTCCAGATTATCCAAAGAAAGGCATTTTATTTAGAGATATTACAACATTAATTAAAGATGAAAATGCTTTTGCTGAAACCATTAATCAAATTGTTGAAAGATCTAAAAAATATAATTTTTCAAAAATTGCAGCTATAGAGTCTAGAGGATTTGTTTTTGCTTCTGCTGTATCATATATCCTTAAAAAACCATTTATATTACTAAGAAAAAAAAATAAATTACCTGCAGATGTTCATTCTGTAGATTTTGAATTAGAATATGGAACAGCAACAATAGAAGTACATAGAGACTCTATTAATGAGAAAGACTCTGTTTTAGTAATTGATGATTTAGTTGCTACAGGAGGTACAGCAGAAGCTGCAGCAAAGTTGATTGAAATATCAAAAGGAAAAGTTGCTGCTTTTATCTTTGTAATAAACCTTTTTGATTTGGGGGGATCAGATAATTTGATTAAAAAAAATTATAAAGTAGAAAACTTAATTGATTTTCCAGGTCACTAATTGTCTAATTTTGGTCTATAAAAAGATTTCCTGCCCATCATTGAGCTTAATAAACCAAAAAGCCTCATTTGATAAATTCTTCTTTTTTTGTTGTTAAATGTAATTAAATAATAAAAAAATTTAATCTTTGCTGAAATTAAATTTTTTATCACTTTAAAGATAGCAAATAAATAACCATAGTGTTTTTTATTAAAATAAAATTTTGACCACATCCAGTGCCAGTTTCTAGAAAGTTCTATTTCATCTTTAAATTTATAATCAACTGCTTCACCTCCAAGATGACTTATTTTGGATTTTGGTATAACGAAAATATTTATATTATTTTTACCAAGCTCTAAGCATAAATCTTCATTTTCCAGATATAAAAAAAAATTTTCATCAAAAAAATTGAAATTTTTTATTTTCCTCAATTGCTTTAAATTTAAAAGCATAGCATATCCATCAACACTTTTTACTTTAAATGGATTTATTGGATCAAAACTTTGATTTTTATTTTTATCTAACTTATAATTTGGATATTCTATCTTATCTGAAATTGGAGCAACCAATCCAAAAGAATCTATAGATTTTACATCTTTGATTATTTCATCAATGCTATCATTCTGTAAAATTACATCTGGATTTAAAATAAATGCATAATCATTACTTACATTTTTTATGCCCAAGTTATTACCAGCTCCCATTCCAATATTTGATGAAGATAAAATACACTTTACATTATTGTATTTTCTCTCAATTTCCTTTTTGAATTCAACATCATTTGAATTATCTACAACAATAATTTCCATTTGATTATCAATGGAGTTTATGCATTTATGAATTACATGATCGCTTTTAAAGCTTACAATTATCACTGAAAGATTTTGCCTAGTTATTGACATGATGTATGTATATTGAACTATACTAAAACTTTTTTGTAATGTAAAAATCAAATAATGAAAAAAAATCATTGTAACTGGTGGATTGGGTTTTATAGGAAGTAATTTAATAGATCTTTTAATAAAAAAAAATTTTTTTGTCATTAATATAGATAAAGCCACTTATTCCTCTAATTTTTACAATGTAAAAGATTTTAAAAATTCAAAGAGATATAAATTTATTAAACTTGATATTAATAATAAAAAAATAAAAAATATTTTATCTAAATATAAACCATCTGGAATATTTAACTTGGCTGCAGAAACCCATGTTGATAGATCTATCGACAATCCAGGAAGTTTTATACAAAGCAATATAGTTGCTGTTTATAATTTATTAGAAAATTTTAAAAATTTTTCTAAAAAAAATAAATGTAAATTAATTCACATTTCTACAGATGAAGTTTATGGAGATATCTTAACTGGTAGATCACATGAAAAATATCCCTACCAACCAAGCTCACCGTATGCCGCTAGCAAAGCGGCATCAGACCATTTGGTTAGTTCATATGTTAGAACTTATAACTTACCTGCAATAGTCACCAATTGTTCTAATAATTTTGGACCAAAACAGCATCCTGAAAAATTAATCCCAAAATTAATCTACAATATTTTAAACAATAAGCCCCTTCCTATTTATGGAAAAGGAACAAACTCTAGAGAATGGATTTATGTAAAAGACCATTGTGAGGCATTAATTGAAGTCTTCCTTAAAGGTAAAATAGGGGAATTTTATAATATAGGTTCTAATAAAAATTTAAATAATTTAGAGGTTACTAAAAAACTTTTAAAAACTTCAAAAAAATTAATAAATTTAGGAAACAAAGTTAAAATCAAATTTATAAAAGATCGTCCAGGTCACGATATTAGATATGCTTTAAATAGTAATAAAATTAAAAAAGAACTAGGTTGGTATCCAAAAACAAATTTTTCAAAAGGAATAAAATTGACTCTTGATTGGTATTTTGAAAATAAATCTTATTATAAATCACTTTCAAAAAAAGATATTTTAAATAGATTAGGTAAAAGATGATTAAAAAAGGAATTATATTAGCTGGAGGAAAAGGAACAAGAATGAGTCCTTTGACTAAAGCAGTAAATAAACAATTATTACCAATTTACGATAAGCCATTAATTTTCTATCCATTATCAATTTTAATGTTATCAAAAATTAAAGATATATTAATTATAGTAAATAAAGGTCAACTAGAACAATATAAAAAAATATTACCTAATGGTAAAAATTTAGGTATCAAAATTACATACTTAGAGCAATCTAAACCAAGAGGTCT
>CACEIY010000029.1 GCA_902559635.1 uncultured Pelagibacteraceae bacterium
TCTAAAAGGATTATCAAAACATAATCAAAAAATAAAATTAGTATATTTTGAACATCATTATGATGACATGATAGTTAAAAACTATAAATTTGGAGATATTCATCAATTATTAAAAAGTTTTGGGTTTGTAATGATAAAAAAAAGCAAAATGTTATTTAGAAAATCTTTTGAGTATGTTTATGAAAATCAAAAAATTTCAAATAATTTTAAATAGTTGTTAATTATTTTTTCAATCTTAGTTTGTAATATGATGAAATAACAATAAAAAACATTCTTAATGCATTAGAAATTATTGAAGTCATTTTGGTGCCTTCTTCTTTTCTTTCATAATATGTAACTGGAACTTCAGTTATTTTTAAATTATTTTTATAGGCACCAATTAAAAGATCAAAATCTCCCCATAAATCTTTCATTCCCCATTTTGAAATATCTTTTTTAAGTTTAATCCAATCCTTTTTATAAAATATTTTTGTTCCACATAATGTATCTGTTATTTTTTTTCTAAATAGCAAACTAAATAAACCTGCAAAAAAACTATTTCCAACAAAATTAAATAATTTCATAGCCCCATCTTTTTGAGGGTAAATCATTCTTGTACAATTTATAAAATCTGCATTAGTATTTTTTAATATATTTAATGAAAACTCAATATCTTTAAAACTTACTGTTAAATCTGCATCATATATTACTATTATATCACCACTAGAATGTTCTATACCTTTGTAAACATTTTCTGATTTACAAATTCCAGGACCTTTGTATTTAATAATTTTATTATTAGGTAGTTTTTTTGATAACTTATCAATTTCTTCATCAGTTTTATCTGAAGAATTATCATCACCAAACAAATATTCATAAGATTGATTATTTTTGATAATTTCTTTCTCAAACAATTTAATATTATTTTGTTCGTTTTTACACGGTATTATGAATGAAATTTGTTTACTTTCATTGTTAGAGGAATTTTGATTTATTTTTTTTAAAATAGTGACATTTGAAAGACAAAATATATTTAATAAAGGTAATCTAAAAACTCTATTAATAAATTTAGTAACAAGTGGAATATAAATTGGTAATGCTATAAGTTTTTCACTTCTTACTATTTCTAAATTACAACTTGAATATAAATTATTTAGGTAAGATGAGGGTAAAAAGTTGTTTTTTATAGGAGAAAAATTAAAAAAAAACTTCAATAATTTTATTAGAATCATCCAAATCAAATTTTTTGATAGAATAATTATTTTGGCATCATCTTTGATTATCTTTGATAAATTTAATAAATTAGATGTCGGATTAGATTGATGTTCTATATCTGCGATTAAAACAGAGTCACATTCCGATATTGCTTTATGTTGAATTTCATCAGTAAAATTAATATTTGTATTATATTTTATTTCATATTTTTCATCTATTTCTTTTAAAAATATCTTATCAGATTTAATATTTTTGCTGATTATTGAATTACCTGCACAAAAAATAAAAATACTTTTTGAATTATCTATACAATTATTAATAAAATTTGAAATTTCATTAAATAAGAAATTTTTTTTTTCTATAAATTTAAGTCTTTTTTCAAAATTCGACTTAAAAAAAGAGATACTAGAATTTAAATAATAATCACTTTTTAAAATTTTCGTTATGTTCATATTCTTTACAATTTTTTTAAAATTTTAAATATTTACTTTTCTGAGTATCATATATATTTGATACTTTTAATAATAGTATTATAAATTAATTCAAAGAAATGAAAAAATATATAGTTGTAACTGGAGGTGCTGGATTTATTGGGTCAAATTTAATCTATAAATTGCTAAAATACACTAACAATAAAATTTTAAGTATTGATAATTATTCAACTGGCAAGAAGAAAAACCATATTTCAAATAAAAGAGTTAAATATATTAAATCAGACACTAAAAAAATTTCAAAAATTTTAAATAATTATAAAAAAAAAATTCATGTAATTTTTCATTTTGGAGAATTTGCAAGAATATATCAAAGTTTCTTGAAAATGAATGAATGTATCGCGTCAAACACTATTGGGACTAATGAGGTATTCAATTTTTGTTTAAAAAATAGGATTAAACTAATTTATTCAGCTACTTCTGCAAGTATTGGTAATAAAGGTAATGATAAAAATTTATCACCATATGCTTTCACTAAAGCGAAAAACCTTGAAATGTTAGAAAATTTAAAAAAATGGTTTAATTTTAAATATGAAGTTATTTTTTTTTATAATGTGTACGGTCCTAACCAAATTACATTTGGAAGTATGGCAACTGTTATAGGAATTTTTGAGGAACAATATAAAAAAAATAAACCTTTGACAGTTGTTAAGCCAGGCACTCAATCAAGAAGATTTACTCATGTTTATGATACTATAGAAGCATGTTTTTATGCCTATAAAAAAAATAAATGTAGATTTTATAGTATTTCAAATAAAAAAAGTTACTCAATAATTGAGGTTGCCAAAATGTTTAATTCTAAAATTAAATATTTAGCACCTAGAGCAGGTGAAAGATACGCATCAGCTTTAACGAGCATGAATTTGTCAAATAAAGTCTATAAATTGTTTGGAAAAATCCAACTTAGAGATTATTTAAAAAAGATCATTAATTAGATAAATAAATATTATTTCGTAGTTTACAATTTAAATTAAATCATTATAAGTCTCTTGCCGGTGATTATTGCGTTGGTGTTATACCCGATCCCATTCCGAACTCGGAAGTCAAGCCTAACTGCGCCGATGGTACTTTGTCTTAAGGCATGGAAGAGTAGGTCGTCGCCGGCAATAAACATATTATGAAAATTAAAAGCTCACTCAAATCAGTAAAAAAAAGAGATCTTAACTCAAAGTTAGTTAAAAGAAGAGGCAGAGTTTATATTATAAATAAAACTAACCCAAAATTTAAAGCAAGACAAAAATAATTTTATGGATAATCAGGGCCATAAAAATTTTTGTAGTAATTTTTCAAAGTTTAATCTGTGGGAAACTGTCGCTGTAGTATCAGTTTTAGTTTTAATGACATTTTTCTTATTATAAAGTTTTTAAATGAGAATTGTTTCTGTTTTAGAAAATCAAACAGTTGAAAAAAGAATAGCTATCACACCAGAAATTGCTAAAAAATATTTAGCACTTGGTCTAGAAGTTGTATTGGCAGAAAATTACGCTGATCATTTAGGTATCAAAGATAATCAGTACACTGAAATTGGGGCAAATGTTTCTAAGGATGAAAAAGAAATTATAAGTAGTGCAGATGTTATAGTTCAGTTAGGATTACCAACAGATAATAAAAGTTCATTAATAAAAGAAAATCAAACTTTAATTGGAGTCTTAAATCCTTACAGTAATAGGGATAAAATTAATGATCTAGTAAAAAGAAATATTAATGTTCTTTCATTAGAATTACTTCCAAGAATAACAAGAGCCCAGTCTATGGATGTACTTTCTTCACAAGCGAATCTAGCAGGCTATAAAGCAGTTTTAGAGTCATTTGCTAACTTTGAAAAAGCTATTCCAATGATGATGACTGCAGCAGGAACAATTCCAGCTGCCAAAGTTTTAGTTGTTGGTGCTGGTGTTGCAGGACTTCAAGCTATTGCAACTGCAAAAAGAATGGGTGCAATTGTTTTTGCTACAGATGTAAGAATGGCTTCAAAAGAACAAGTTGAAAGTTTAGGAGGCAAATTTTTAACTGTAGAAGGAGCTGAAAATCTTGAAACTAAAGGAGGATACGCAAAAGAAGCATCAGAAGATTTTAAAAAAAAACAAGAAGAACTATTAAAAGAAACACTTAAAAAAATTGATATTGTAATCTGTACAGCTTTAATTCCTGGAAAAAAAGCTCCATTAATAATCAAAGATTCAATGATTAATAATATGCAGGCAGGGTCAATAATTTATGATTTAGCTGCTATACAAGGAGGAAATACCGCTTTTACAGAGGCTGATAAAGTAATAGATAAAAATGGAGTTAGAATTATAGGTGAAAGCAATATTCTTAATAAACTCCCAACTTCTGCTTCAAATTTATATGCAAAAAATGTATTTAATTTTTTTTCAAATCTATACGACAAAGAGAGCAAAACAATTAATATAAACTTAGAAGATGAAATAATTAAAAAAACTTTAATAAAATAGAATTATGGAAATAGATCCCTTTATATTTAGATTAAGTATATTTATCCTTTCAATTTTTATTGGTTACTATGTTGTGTGGAGTGTGACGCCTTCTCTACATACTCCTTTAATGTCTGTAACAAATGCGATTTCATCTGTGATTATTGTGGGAGCTATTATAGCTGGATTAGCTGGTAATTCAGATAGTGTATTTAACACTTCGAGTATTTTTGGTTATCTGGCCATATCTTTAGCAGCTGTAAATATTTTTGGAGGTTTTTTGGTAACTCAAAGAATGCTTGCTATGTACAAAAAAAAGAAAAAGGATAAATAATGCTTTCAGCAAATTTATCAGCAATTTTTTATTTAATTTCAGGTGTGTTATTTATTTTAGCTTTAAGAGGTTTGTCATCACCTGAAACATCAAGACAAGGAAATTTTTTTGGAATTATTGGTATGATAATTGCTATAACAGTTACGTTCTTATCTATAGGAAATTTTTCAACTGGTTTTATATTTGTTTTAATCTTTTTATTAGTTGGTGGTTTAATTGGTGCTTTCATTGCCTATAAAATACCAATGACTGCCATGCCTGAACTTGTAGCCGGATTTCATAGTCTAGTAGGTTTAGCTGCAGTATTTGTTGCTATATCAGCTTTCTTAAATCCGGAAGCTTTTAATCTTGGATCTATAGGGAATATTAAACTTGGAAGTTTGATAGAAATGTCTATTGGTGCAGCAGTTGGAGCTATAACATTTTCAGGTTCAATTATAGCTTTTTTAAAACTTCAAGGAATAATGTCTGGTTCACCACTTACTTTTAAAGGACAACATCTTCTCAATGCAATTATATTAATTTCAATTATTGTATTAATATATTTATTATGTTTAACACAATCACCCAATATATTTTGGATATTGTTGGCAGTTTCATTTTTAATTGGTTTTCTTTTAATTATTCCAATTGGAGGAGCGGATATGCCAGTAGTAATTTCTATGCTTAATTCTTACTCAGGTTGGGCTGCAGCAGGTATTGGGTTTACTTTAGAAAACACAGCTTTAATTATTACTGGAGCATTGGTTGGATCTTCAGGAGCTATTTTGTCATATATAATGTGTAAAGGCATGAACCGTTCTTTTTTTAATGTAATATTAGGAGGATTTGGTGCCACAGAACAATCAGCCAGTTCAATAAATAAAGAACAAAGACCAGTTAAAAGTGGAAATGCAGATGATGCCGCTTTTTTAATGAAAAATGCATCATCGGTAATTATAGTTCCAGGATATGGAATGGCAGTTGCCCAAGCACAACACGCGCTTAGAGAAATGGTAGATACTCTTAAAAAGAATGATATAAAAGTTTCTTATGCAATTCATCCTGTAGCAGGAAGAATGCCTGGTCATATGAATGTTTTATTAGCTGAAGCTAATGTGCCTTATGATGAAGTATTTGAATTAGAAGAAATAAATAATGACTTTGCTAACGCAGATGTTGCCTTTGTAATAGGTGCTAATGATGTGACTAATCCAGTAGCAAAAACTGATCCACAAAGCCCTATATATGGTATGCCAGTATTAGATGTAGAAAAATGTAAATCAGTATTGTTTGTAAAAAGAAGCCTTTCCCCAGGTTATGCAGGAATTGATAATGATTTATTCTATAAAGAAAATACTTTAATGTTATTTGCAGATGCAAAGAAGATGACTGAGGATATTACTAAAAATTTAAATTAGTAAAATCTAAGTGTAGTTAATGAAAAAAATCT
>CACEIY010000030.1 GCA_902559635.1 uncultured Pelagibacteraceae bacterium
TTTCGTACCTTTACCTGGTATTGATCCAGAACAATTAAAAATTTTAATGGAAGGCAACCAAAAAGGTCTACTTGGAATGTTTAATGTATTTGCAGGTGGTGCAGTGAGTAGAATGGCTATTTTTGCTTTAGGTATAATGCCTTATATTTCATCTTCTATTATTGTTCAGTTATTAACTGGTGTCTCTGACTATTTTAAAAACTTGAAATCACAAGGTGAAACCGGTAGATCAAAAATCACACAAATTACAAGATACGGGACAGTTTTATTGGCAACCGTTCAAGGTTATGGTTTATCTGTTGGATTAGAATCGTCAGCAAATTTGGTTATAAATCCTGGTATTTTTTTTAAAGTCACTACTGTGACTACTATTGTAGCTGGTACAATATTTTTAATGTGGTTAGGCGAACAAATTACTCAAAGAGGTATTGGTAATGGTATTTCGTTAATAATTTTTTCTGGAATTGTAGCTGAAATACCTAGAGCGTTAGTTACTACATTTGAACTTGGTAGAACTGGTGCTGTATCAACTGTTATGATTTTAGCACTATTTATTTTATTAATTTTAACAATTTTATTTATTGTTTTTATGGAAAGAGCCTTAAGAAAAATTTTAATAAACTATCCTAAAAGACAAATGGGAAACAAAATGTATGGTGGTGAGTCATCACATTTACCACTTAAAATAAATCAAGCAGGAGTTATACCTGCAATATTCGCATCAGCATTACTTTTATTACCGGTAACTTTCTCAAATTTTAATTTTTCAGATAATGAAACTTTTTTAAATTTAAGTTCATTTTTTACTCAAGGACAACCTTTATATATGTTATTATATGCAAGCGGAATTATATTTTTTACTTTTTTTTATACTTCCATAACTTTTAATCCAACAGAAACAGCAAATAACCTTAGAAAATATGGAGGATTTGTACCTGGTATTAGACCTGGTGAAAGTACAGCTTTATATATTGAAAATATTTTAACAAAACTTACAACAATTGGAGCATTATATTTAACTATGGTTTGTTTAATGCCAGAATTTTTAATTGCAAATTATCCTATACCCTTTTATTTAGGAGGAACATCAATTTTAATTGTAGTTGTTGTGGCTATAGATACTGTTACTCAAATTCAAACTAGACTTATGAGTGCTCAATATGAACAACTTATTAAAAAAACTAAATTTGGTAAGTAAGTGAATATTATTTTATTTGGTCCTCCAGGTGCTGGAAAAGGCACGCAGGCTAAGTATTTAGTCAAAAAATTGAATGGTTTTCAAATATCCACAGGAGACATATTAAGAGATGAAATTAAAAAAGATTCAGAAATTGGAAAAGAAATAATTAATGATATGAATAATGGAAGATTTGTAAGTGATGAAATAGTTAATAAACTTATAAAGAATCTTGTATTTGATCATCAAAAAAAAAATAAATTGATATTTGATGGATATCCTAGATCATTAAGTCAGGCTAAAAATTTAGATTTACTTTTAGATAGCTCAAACCAAAAAATAGATTTAATTTTTTTTCTAAGTGTAGATAAAAATACAATAATAAAAAGAATTGAAAAAAGAAAAATTTTAGAAAAAAGATCAGACGATGATTTAGATACAATTCTTAAAAGATATGATACTTACATGGAAACAACAAAACCTGTTCTAGATTTCTATTCTAAAAATCAAAATTTTCACGAAATTGATGGAACTCAGAAAATTGAACAAATAACGAGTAAAATCGATACTTTTATCAATGTTTAGGCGTTGACTTTAAAAGATCTTATTATATAAAAGGGCAAAAATTATCTCAAAAATATGGCTCGTATTGCAGGTATCAATATTCCACAAAATAAATTAGTACAAATAGGTTTAACTTATATTTATGGTATTGGTGATAAATTCTCTAAACAAATTTGTACTTCACTAGAAATACCTAAAAAAAAAAGAGTTAATGAATTAACTGATGAAGAAATTTTAAAAATTAGAGAATATATTGATCAAAATTTTAAAGTTGAAGGTGACTTAAGGAGAGATTACTCACTGAGTATTAAAAGATTAATTGATCTTGCTTGCTATAGAGGCACTAGACATAGAAAAAAATTACCTGTTAGAGGCCAAAGAACAAGATGTAATGCTAGAACTAGAAAAGGAAAAGCAATTGCAATTGCTGGAAAAAAATTAACTCCACTTAAAAAATAAAAATGGCTAAAACAGATAAAATTGAAAATAATGAACAAAAAATAGAAAAGACTTCAAAAAAGTCAAATAAGAGTTCTTATTCTAAAAAGAAAAAAACAAAAAAAAATATTTTAAATGGGATAGCATACGTTCAGTCAACTTTTAATAATACAATAATTTCAATAGCTGATACTAATGGGAATGTAATCTCTTGGGCTTCCGCTGGTCAAAAAGGATTTAAAGGATCAAGAAAATCTACTCCTTATGCTGCTCAAATAGCTGCAGATGCTGCAGCCTCTAAAGCTTTAGATTTTGGAATGAAAACATTATCAGTAGAAGTAAAAGGACCAGGCTCAGGAAGAGAAACAGCATTAAGAGCCTTACAAGCAAGAGGATTTAAAATTTTATCAATCAAAGATACTACACCAATGCCTCATAATGGTACTAGACCACCAAAAAAAAGGAGAGTTTAATGGAAACAGAAAATGTAAATATAAAAAATTGGAAATCTTTAATTAAACCTGCAAAATTGGATGTAAAAATAAGTGACGATCTTTCACATGCAACTATTATAGCTGAACCATTAGAAAAAGGTTATGGTTTAACCTTAGGAAATTCTTTAAGAAGAATTTTGTTATCTTCAATAAGAGGTACTGCTGTAACTTCAATTCAAATTGATGGTGTTTTACATGAATTTACATCAATTAAAGGAGTTAGAGAAGATGTTACTGATATTGTTTTAAATGTTAAATCTTTAGCTCTAAAATCTTCATCTGAAGGTACCAAGAAACTTGTATTGGATGCAAAAGGACCAGGTGAAATAAAAGCTTCTGATATTACAGCTTTAGCAGATGTTGAAATTTTAAATCCAGATTTGGTAATTTGTAATTTAGATGAAAATACTAATTTTCATATAGAGATGAATGTAAATACTGGAAAAGGATATGTTCCTGCTGAATTAAATAAACCTGAGGAACCACCTTTAGGTTTAATTGCAATTGACTCATTATATAGTCCAGTTAAAAAAGTTTCATATTCAGTAAGCACGGCTAGAGAAGGTAAAGCTCTTGATTATGATAAATTAACTATGGAAGTAGAAACAAATGGATCAATATCTGCTGAAGATGCTGTTGCTTATGCTGCAAGAATTTTTCAAGATCAACTCAAAATGTTCATTAATTTTGATGAACCAGTGGAAGTTCCGGTAAAAGAAGTTTCAACTGAACCTGAGTTTAATAAAAACTTATTAAGAAAAGTTGATGAACTAGAATTATCTGTTAGATCAATGAATTGTTTAAAAAATGATAATATTATTTATATAGGAGATTTAGTTCAAAAGTCAGAAGGAGAAATGTTAAGAACACCAAATTTTGGAAGAAAATCTTTAAATGAAATTAAAGAAGTATTGACTGGAATGTCTTTATATTTAGGAATGGAGATTCCAAATTGGCCTCCAGATAACATAGCAGAAATGTCTAAAAAATTAGAAGAAGTTATTTAATGAGACACGGTATAGCAAATAAGAAGCTGAACAGAACATCTGAACATAGAAAAGCTTTACTAAAAAATATGTTAAATTCTTTAATCAAGTATGAGCAAATAAAGACAACTTTACCAAAAGCTAAATTTTTAAAGCCTGAAGCAGATAAAATTATTACATTAGGAAAAAAAGATACTTTACATAATACTAAAATGCTAGTTTCTCAGTTACAAAATAATACATCTGCTAATAAAGTAAAAAAAACTTTATCAAAAAGATATGAAAAAAGATCTGGAGGATATACAAGAATAGTAAGAGCAGGTTTTAGATATGGTGATAATGCACCTATGGCTATAATTGAATTTGTAGATAGAGATATAGAAGCAAAAAAAGTTGATAAAAAGAAAAAAGATCCAGTTAAAGAAGCTGAAAAAAAAGAAGATAAAAAATTAGCAACAGCTTAAAATTAAGATTTATTAATCATGAATAAGAGTTTTATCGTTGATTCAACGTTTAATAATATGCGTCTCGATAGATGGATAAGAAATAAATTAGGAAAGATCCCACAAAGTTTAATAGAAAAAACATTAAGATTTGGAAAAATTAAGATTAATAAAAAAAAGGTTAAAAGTTCATATAAGATTAAGACTAATGATAGAGTTGATATATTTAATTTTAAATTTGAAGAAAAGACTCTTCAAAAAAAAATAAAATTTGCTCCCAGTAATGATATTATTAAAGCTAATGAAGATTTGATTATTGATGATAATAATGATTTTATAGTTTTAAATAAAAGTGCAGGTATTTCTGTTCAAGGAGGTACTAAATCAAAAAAAAATCTAGTTGATATTTTTAGTAAAAGTAAAATTTTTCAAGGAACCAAACCTTACTCTGTTCACAGGTTAGATAAAGAAACTTCAGGAGTTTTTATTATGGCTAAGAACAGACAATCAGCACAATTATTAACTTCATTATTTAGATTAAGAAAAGTTTATAAAACATATTTAGCTATATGTAATGGTGAATTAGATAAAAATTCAGGTGAATGGGTTGATGAATTAGTTCGTTATGATAATGGAAAAAAAATTATAGAAAAGGCAAGAACAATTTATAAAGTTATTGATAAAAATTCTAATTCTAGCTTAATTCAAATGAAACCTATTACTGGAAGAAAACATCAATTAAGAAAACAACTTTTTAATATTGGTCATTCAATCTATGGAGATAAAAAATATCGATCATCTACTTCAACAAAAGGGATAAACAAAGATCTTATGCTTCATTCTTATGAAATAAAATTTATGATAAATAATAAAAAATATACTTATAAAGCTTTGCTTCCTGATTATTTTAAAAAATTATTAAAAATTAAGAGACTTAATTTTTCAAATTTAAAATAAAATTATTAATTAATCTATTTTTTAATCCTTTATAATCTTGATTTTTAATTTTTTTTAGATTTGTAATACCTTTGTCCTTAATACCACAAGGTATAATTGCTTTGTATTTCTGAAGATTATTATTAATATTTATAGAAAAACCATGATATGCAATCCATTTACTTACTCTAACACCTATAGCTGCAACCTTTTCAATTTGGGAATTTTTTTTATGCCAAATTCCAATATTTTTTTTATCTGAAAAACTTTTAATATTATATGTTTGAAGAGTATCAATGATTGTTTTTTCAATTAAGGATATAAATTTTCTTATATCTTTTTTTCTTTTTTTTAAATCAATAACAAAATAACAAATAAGTTGACCCGGACCATGATAAGTGATTTTACCACCTCTATTTGTTTTTAGAACATTTATTGATTTATCTATAATCTCATTTTCATTATAACTTGTACCAGCAGTATAGAGATCTTCATGTTCTAAAATCCAGATTAAATCATCAGATTTTTTTTGATCTATATCTAATAATCGTTGTTCCATAAATCTTATAGCGTCCTCGTATTTAATGGGTTTTTGAGATTTTTTTATTTCTATGTTC
>CACEIY010000031.1 GCA_902559635.1 uncultured Pelagibacteraceae bacterium
TTTTGAAATAAAAAAAACAAATAAAGATAAAATTACTACTACAAATCTAATTAAATAACTTACATCGCTTAAAACACCTACTGGAAAAATGATTGTTCTTGCTATTAATGCTGCTAAAGTCGCATAAGCTAAACAATTAAACCATTTAAATATTTTTGATGTTTCTTTTATACGCTCAGAACTTAATGCACCAAGGATTCTTGATAAAAAAGTTGCTAATGATGTAACCAAAATTGTATAAACTATACTAACTGACATTCAATTCTCCTATTAAATAGGCTGAAGTTCCGCCAACTATACCACCCAATAAAATTGACCATTCAGGAGATATAAAATAAAAAATTGGTCCCAAAATAGCACCTAATAATACTGATAATGTAATTTGTATTGTTTTTGATGCACCTACCATCATGCATAAAAAATAAATAGGATTTAAAATTGCTAATCCCATCATCATATCTTTGTTTAAGTATTCTGAAAAAAAGAAACCAACAAATGTTCCTATAATAGCAACACTCCATGTAGCACTTCCAATTCCTATCCAGTAATCAATTCTTTGTTTTTTAGGTATTGTTTTATAATTACTTTTCATGATCAACCAGGCAGATACTGCTATAAAATGACAGGAAAAATAATATTTCCATTTTGGTTGATCTTTGTGCATCATTAATGGAAATAAAGAAACCGCCATAGGATAAAGACGAGCATTAACAAACCAAACAGCTAAAAAAATATTTAATAAAGATGCACCTACCAACAAAGATTCTGCCATTACTAAAGAGCCAGGTAATGCATATGTTAACATTGTAGAGAAAATGCTTTCTTGAATATTAAAACCTAAATTTCTAAGAAGTGCTCCAATAGCAATAAAGCAACAACCTAGAGCAATTGCTGGGCTATCGTGAGCCAGAATAGATTTATATCCCTTAAAGAAAAATTCTTTATTAATCATTAACCGCCAAGAAATAATCTACCAACATCAGGATTTTTAAGTAAACGGTCACCTTCACCAGCTATAGCAGTTTGTCCTGATACCAAAACATATCCTATGTCTGCAAACTCTAGACCTTTCTTGGCATTTTGTTCAACAAGTATAATAGTTTTTTTTTCGTTTTGTTGAAGATCTCTTAAAATTTCAAAAACCATATCAATATATTTTGGTTCTAAACCAATAGAGGGTTCGTCTACAAGTAATACAGATGGTTTCATTACAAGTGCTCTTGAAATTTCTAGTAATCTTCTCTCACCACCTGATAAAACTTTTGCGGGTTGATTTCTTCTATTTCTTAATCTTTCATATTTTTCAAAAATTCTTTCTGCTTCTTGATAAGACTCATCTGACTTGTCTTTTATATACCCACCCATTAATAAATTTTCTTCCACTGTCATATCTGGAAAAACAGAATTATCTTGAAGTATATAAGCTATACCTACTGATTTTAATTTTTCAGCAGGTGTTAAGTTAGTAATGTCCTTTCCATTAATTTCTATTTGACCTGAAAAAATATTTGTAAATCCATAAATTGAGTGAAGTATAGTTGATTTTCCTGCACCATTTGGGCCTATTAAACATAAAGATTGTGCTTTACTTACAAAAAGTTCAAAGTTGTGAAGTATTTCCATTTTTCCATAACCAGCATTTAAATTTTTAATTCTTAAATGTAAATTTGATGGTGAAAGTTTTTTTAAATCCTCTGCTTGAGGTGCTTTTCCCAAAACTTCGTATTGGTTCGACATTATTGAGCTCCTAAATAAGCATCTATCACACGCTTATCGTTTTTAATTTCATCTGGTGAACCATTCGCTAGCATTTTCCCATGAGCTAAACAAAAAATATTTTCTGCTAATTGCATTATTACTCTCATATTATGTTCAATTACTAGCAGGGTAATTCCAAACTCTTGATTTACTTTTATAAGTCTATCTATAATTCCATTAATTAATGTTGGATTAATTCCAGCAGTTGGTTCATCTAATAAAAGCATTTCTGGTTCATTCATTAAAGCCATTGCAAGTTCTAATAATTTTTGTTGACCAAATGATAAATCTCCAGCTCTTAATTTTCTTTTTTGATATAAACCAACAAAACTTAATAAATTTTCAGCTTTTTCAGTTAATTCTTTTGGAATTTTAGAAAACATTGTAAACAAACTTGCATCACTTCCTTTGTGACTGATAAGCATATTTTCAACACAGTTTAATTTTCCATAAATTCTTGTTTGTTGGAATGTTCGAAGCAAACCAAGTTTTGCAATAACTGGTACTGGTAATTCAGACACCTCTTTTCCATTAAATTTAATTGATCCATTATCTATAGGATATGTTCCAACGATAGAGTTAAATAAAGTTGTTTTGCCAGAACCATTAGGTCCTATTAAGCCAACAATTTTTCCTTTCTCAACATTCATTGAGATATCTACATTCGCCTTAACTCCGCCAAATGATTTACTCACTTTATTTACTTCTAAAATGCTCATTTCAATTCAACCTGTGCCTTTCGATCTGCTTCATCTACTACTTCTCCAAATCTTTCAGGGTATTTTTCTCTTAACCATCCCATAATTCCTTCAGGGAAATAAATCACAATTACTACTATAAGAACCCCTAAAGCAACATACTGCCAACCTAAAAAGAAAGTCCAAAAACCTTCTTTAAAAATATGAAAAACAGTTGCTCCTATAACTGGTCCCCATAATGTTCCCTTTCCACCTAAGATAGCCATTAAGACCATGAATACGCCCATCTCTCTTCCATCAAATGCAACATCTGTGGAGTCAATGTATCCAACTAATCCTCCCATTATTCCACCAGCTAATCCACAAAAGAAAGCTGATATCATCCAGCCTATGATTTTATATTTCATTGTTTGAATTCCCATTGCCTCTGCTTTATCTTCGTTATCTCTGATTGCATTAAGTATTAGTTTAAATCTTGTTGAATAAATTGCTCTAACAGCAATGAATGTTAATACAAGTGCACCAAAACTTAATAAGTAAAAGAATTCTCCTCTTGCTTCTAATCCTCCAACATCTGGGAAAGGTGGTGTTGTAAATCCTTGACCAGCTCCAATAATTTCGATACCTCCAGAAATTTCTCCAGCTGCAACCCCTAGACCTAAAGTACATATTGCAAAGTAATGTCCTCTTAATCCTAGAATTGCATAACCAATTAATCCAGCAACTATAGTTGGAACTACTGCCGCTACCACTAATCCAACTGCCATTCCTTGGAAAAATTGAACAGGTGTATGTACAAAAGTTTTTTCTCCACCACTTTCAGTCCATTCTGCTAAAGGAAAAAACATGCCAACTTGAACTGAAGCACATAAATACATCCCTAAACCATAAAACAATATATTTCCAAAGGTGTTATAACCCATTTCCCCACCTTGAATATTCCACGTGAGTGCTAATACAATTAATACACAAAGTATTGATAATTGAACTTTAAATGCTGGAAATATAAAAGGTGCCGCTATTCCAAAAACTAATATTGCTGCATATAAGATTAAATTTTTGTTCATCTATTTTAAATATTCTCTTTTTCTTGATAATTTAAATCTTCTGTAAACTAAGATTAAAACTAATAATAAAAATACAGCTCCAATTCTAAATTCTGTTCCCAAAATATAATCCGCAAATTCTTCAAAAACTCCCAAACCCATCCCAGACATTGCCACTCCAGGCAAATTTCCTAATCCTGCAACAATAACGATCATAAAAGACCTAATTGTATAGGGTAATCCCATGTAAGGATGAATTGTAAATGTTATAGATATTAATGCGCCTGCAACGCCACATAATGCTGCGTTTATCCCAAAAGTAGCTGCATAGACTTTCTCTGTATCTACCCCTAGAATTTTTGCTGCTCTAGCATTCTGAGCAGTCGCCCTTATTGCTCTACCGAGCTTTGATTTTTTCATGTAAATTACTAAACAAATTGCAAAGACAATACTAACTACTGCAGAAAATATTTTTGAATTTGGCAAAACTACATTGTTATCAAATAAAAAAGTTGTTCCATAACCTGAATTAGCTAAAACAACATCAGCACCAAATGCAAAATTCATCAATTGCATAAAAAGAATACTTATTCCAAATGTTGCTAAAATAGAGATGAATAAATCCCTATCGACAACTTTGTTAATTACTAGTTTGTAGATTCCAACACCTACAAAAAACATTATTATTGGAGCAACAATAACTCCCCAAGCAGGATGAATTCCATAAAGATACATAAAGTAAGCAATATATCCTCCAAGAATAACTAAATCACCTTGAGCAATATTTATGATATTCATCACTCCCCATTGCAAAGCCATACCGTAAGCAATCAAAGCAAACAATACACCCAAAAGAATTCCATCCAAGCAAGCTTGAACAGTTATCATTGGATATTGGAAAACCATAAAATCCATAAATTGCCCTTAAAAAAAAATACCCCCTAGAGTTTAGGGGGTATTTATAGATTAGTTATTATCTATCAGACCACTTAGGAATTGGATGTATCAACTTAGCTGACGCCCACTTAAGTGGAGCAACAACTTTATTTTCACATTTTCCTGCGCCATCACACATTACTTGGAAAAGCACCATAGGCTTGTCAACATTTTGACCACCTGGAGCAAATTTAATATTTCCATAGAATGTTTGCATATTAGTTGCAGCAAGAGCATCTCTTACTTTCTTTTGATCGAAAGAATTTGCTCTTTCAAATGCATCTTTAAATACTAATAAAGCTGCAGATGACTCTGCTGATTGATAAGGCGGATCATAACCAAATTCTTTTTGGAAATCTGCCGCATAAGTCATTCCATCTTTAAAGAAATTATCTTTATAAGTTAATGTTTTATGCCATTGGGAAGCACAGAGAGCATACTGAGAATTTTTACCATGTTGTTTTGATAATTTCGCAGCATCACAATGTGTCATAGCTAACATTGGAACATCTACTTTCATTTCAGCTATTTGTCTAATTGCCGTTAATGCTCCTTTTGTATGACCTGATACAACAAGCACATCTGGCTTCATTTGTTTAACTTTAACTAAAGTAGCAGCCATATCATTAAGCTCTTTCGGGAGCTTATCATCGATTATGATTTCAGATCCAGTTTCTTTAGCTGCATCTAAAATACCTAATCTTACATCTTGTGAAAAAGCATCTTGTTCAAATGCTTGCGCAATTCTAACACCTTTTCCACCATTTAATTCAACAGCTGTTCTAATAGCTACATCAAGGTATAAATTAGCTGGAGCTAAAACTGCAAATAGATATTTATAACCTTTAGTAAATAAAGATCTAGAAGCACCATTTGCTTCAACCATTGGAACACCATATTTTTCTGTAACAGGAGCTATAGCTTTAGTTAAACCTGAACTGTAAGGTCCAAGCATAAATTCAACTTTATCCTGTGAGATTAATCTTTCTGCTAATTGGGCTGCTCTTTTTGGGTTTGACTCATCATCATAATAAATGATT
>CACEIY010000032.1 GCA_902559635.1 uncultured Pelagibacteraceae bacterium
TCCATTGTTGTTAATATGATTAAAAGATTCCATCAAGCTAGTAATTTGTTGCAAGTTAGTATGACCTCCATCATCTATTAAAATATCTATTTTTTTTACTTTTTTATAAAAGCTTTTCCAAAAAGTAGAATCAGATTGATCTCCAATAAAAATCTTAAAACCATATTTTTCTAACTTTTTTGCCTCTGGATTTAATTCAACCCCAATTATTTTTGCCCTTTTGCCCAAAAATTTTTTCCACATGAACAATGATCCACCATTACCAACGCCTATTTCAACAAGAGTAATTTTTTTATTAATATATTTTTTAAGAATATTTTCATAAATTTCAAAATAGTTACTCCATTTTATTGAATATTTTGGAGAAGATTTGAAATATTTTAAAATTTTTTTCATTTTAAATGGTAGCGGGAAGTGGGATCGAACCACTGACCTCGGGCTTATGAGTCCCGCGCTCTAACCAACTGAGCTACCCCGCCATTAAATAATTGTTGGTTTATACTACTTTTATTTTTTGTTGCAAACAAGTACTGAGCTAAACCCATAAAACTCTAGTCACTTTATAATAGAAAAATTATTTAACACAAAAATTTAAGAAAATAACTAACTAAAAACTTATCCACAGGCAATTTATTAATTTGAAATTAATTTTTATACTAATAACTTAGAATTCAATGAGAATTGAAGAAGAATTAAAACTTGATTATTCTGATGTACTTTTTAGACCTAAGAGAAGCACTTTATCAAGTCGCAAAGATGTCGATTTAAAAAGAACTTATAAATTTAAATATAGCAACAGCGAATGGTCAGGAATTCCTATTATGGCAGCAAATATGGATGGTGTTGGCGAATTAGGTGTTGCAGAAAAATTGTACGAATTTAATATGATTACATGTCTAACTAAACAACATGATGTTAAAAAATTAAATCAATTCAAAAAAATTAAATCAATTTATAAAAATATTGCTTTAAGCGTTGGAATTAAAAAAGAAGACTTCAATATGCTTGATAAATTATTAAAAGAATTTAATTTTATAAAATTTATTTGTATAGATGTTGCCAATGGATATTCAGAACGCTTTAGTAAGTTTATTAAATCAGTTAGAGAAAAGTACCCAACAAAAACAATAATAGCTGGAAATGTTGTTACTGCAGATATGACTCAAGAACTAATATTAAGTGGTGCTGATATAGTAAAAGTTGGTATAGGACCAGGAAGCGTTTGTACAACAAGAATTCAAACTGGAGTTGGTTATCCGCAATTGAGTGCTGTAATAGAATGTGCTGACGCTGCACACGGTTTAGGTGCACATATCATTGCAGATGGTGGTTGTACATGTCCTGGTGATGTTGCAAAAGGTTTTGGAGCTGGTGCAGATTTTGTAATGCTTGGAGGAATGCTTGCTGGTCATGACGAAGGTAAAGGGAAAGTAGTAAAAAGTAATGGAAGTAAATATATAGAATTTTATGGATCAAGTTCTCTAACAGCGAACAAAAAGCATTATGGTGGCTTATCTAATTACAGAAGTAGCGAAGGTAGAATTGTTAGAGTTAAGTATAGAGGAAAAATAAAAGATACTATTTCAAATATTCTTGGAGGAATCAGAAGTAGCTGTACATATGTTGGCGCACCTTCTCTTAAACAACTAAGCAAATGCACTACATTTGTAAGAGTGTCTAACCAATTTAATGATACTTTTGTAAAATAATTAAAATTATTAAAAAATTTAAATAATTTTTAAAATATTATAATTCCAAATAATATTAAGCCTAATGATGCAGAAGCAGAAAATAATATTTTTTTTCTTTTCTCATTTTTTTGGTCAATACGAACTCTATTAAGCAATACATTAATATTAGTGCTTTTTTTTGTACCTTCATTATCAGCTGCTTGCCCTGAAATATTTTTACTTTTAACGGTAGAGAAAGAATTTTTCACAGATCAATTTAAGCATCAAATGCTAAACTTTTCAAATATTTTTTTTAATTAGAAAAATTTAATTGTCCTTAAAATTAGTCTGTTTTAAAGGTTTATTTATCAGATTTATTGGGTATTTCTTTTTTCTCAACTTCAATAAAAAGATTTTTAGATTGAAGCTCATCATTTGAATAATTATTATTAATATATCCAAATGCTAAATTTTTTTTAAAATTGAATGAATAGTTGCCAGAAGTTGTTTTACCTATAATTTTATTATCTAAATAAATTGGCTCATCGTGAAGCAACAATGGATCACCTGGTTTATTATCTTTCAAAATAAACATTGCAAATCTACGATCAATTTTTTGATCTTTAATTTTTTGTAATGCTTTTTTACCGATAAATTCTGTACCTTTTTTGTAACTGATAGTAAAATTTAAGCCAGCTTGATATTGATTTTCTTCAGGAGAAATATCATGACCCCAATGTAAAAAACCACTTTCCATTCTCATAGTGTCCATTGAATGCATGCCACAATTAGAAAGGTTGAATTTTTTACCTTTTTCAATAATCAATTCATATATTTTTTTGGTATCAGAAACTTTTACATATAATTCAAAACCTAATTCACCAACATAAGATAATCTTTGAGTCCAAATCTTTGTTTCATCAATTTCAATATATTTAGAATTAGCAAATTTAAAGTTTTCATTAGTTAAATCATCATTACTCAACTCTTGTAATAACGATCTACTCTTAGGGCCAAAAATTCCAAATACACAATAATCATCTGTAACATCTTTAAGCTCGACATCTTCTGATAGATGTTTTTTAATATGAAACTTGTCTCTTTCTCTTGTCGCAGCAGAACTAATTATTCTAAAATAATTTTTATCAATACATACTACTGTAAGGTCAGTTTCTATGCCTCCATCTGGATTAAGCATATGAGTATATGTACATTTTCCAATTTCATTTTTAATATTAGATGTACAAATTTTTTGTAATTCTTGATGAGCTTTTTCTGATTTAATTTCAAATTTTGAAAAAGGTGTTAAATCATACAATCCAATATTTCTGATTGTATTATTTGTTTCATATTCAACAGATGGATACCAGTTTTGATAGTTATAACTATATTGGTATTCAGGTTTTTCTCCATCTAATGCGAACCACATAGGTCTTTCATATCCGCCTGAAACACCAAAGCAAGCTCCAAAACTTTTTAATAATTCATGATGTGGTAGTTTTTTAATATTTCTTGATGTTTTATGTTGTTTAAAAGGCCAGTGCATTCCATATAAATCACCTAAGGACTCAGTAATTCTTTCTTTGATAAATCCTAATTCAGAGTGATATTTTTGAAATCTTTTTATATCATAATTAAAAATATCTTCATTAACATGACCAGTCATTAACCACTCTGCTGTAACTTTACCAACGCCTCCTCCACTGCCAATTCCAATACTATTCAAACCACAACTTAAAAAAAGATTTTTAACCTCTGGAACTTCACCTAATAATGAATTTGTATCAGGTGTAAATGACTCTGGTCCTGCAAAAAACTTTCTGATTCCAGCAGTTTCTAAAATAGGAAATCTTTTTATAGATTTTTGTAAATATGGTTCAAAATGATCAAAATTTTCAGGAAACTCTCCAAAAGAAAAATCTTCTGGAACTTTGTTAGATTTGTTAAATGCGGGAATAGATTTACCCTCAAAAATACCTATTAATAATTTTCCAGCATCCTCTTTGAAATAAAGGCTACTATCAAAATCCCTTATTACTGGTAATGTTTTTGGTAAATTTTTTATTGGCTCTGTAATTACATAAAAATGTTCTGCTGGATATAAAGGAATACTAACCCCCATTTTTTCACCAATTTGCCTAGACCACATTCCTGTTGCAAGAACTACATATTCACATTTTATATCTTCGTTATTGACCCTTACTCCTTCTACTTTCCCATTTTTAATTAATATTTTTTGTACAGGTGATTTTTCAAAAATTTGGGCTCCATTTAATCTTGCTGCTTTAGCAAGCATATGTGTAACTCCACTTGGATCTGCCGCGCCATCACCTGGCATTAGAATACCACCTTTTAAATCATCTGTAATCATCATCGGAAATTCTTTCTTAAGTTGGTTTTTATTAAGAATTTTTATATCTACATCATATAATTGAGCTGTCGTAGCTTGTCTTTTAAGCTCTTGCCAACGTCCGTCGGTTTGTGCAATTGAAAGAGCTCCATTCAATCTAAGTCCTGCTGAATGTTCTACTTCATTCTCAAGTTTTTTATACAATTCTAAAGTATATTTTCTAATTTTAGTAATCGCTGCAGATGGTCCTAATTGACTTACAAGACCTGCTGCATGCCAAGTTGTTCCCGAAGTTAATAAATCTCTCTCTAAAAGAATTACATCTTTCCACCCAAACTTTGCTAAATGATAAGCCACCGAACAACCAATTACACCTCCGCCTATTATTACTACTTTAGAAGCATTAGGTATTTTTTTATTCATATTATATTACTTATTCATCTCAAAACTTAACATTTGCTTAAGACTTTTAATTAAAGAAATTTCTATCTTCCAATTAGGATAATCTTTTTTAAATTTAGAATTATCAGTTATCCACCATAAATGATCACCAATTCTATTTTGTTTTAAAATTTTGTATTTACATTTTCTTTTGCTCATTTTTTCTATTAATTTGATTGCTTCAAGGATTGAACAGCTATTTTGTCTGCCACCACCTATATTATATACACGTCCACCACTTTTTGGTTTTTTGATAAACTCATCAAAAGCTTTAACTACATCAAGGCTATGTATATTATCTCTTACTTGTTTGCCTTTATAACCAAAAATAAAATATTTTTTTTTGTGAACTATTGATTTAACTAAAAAAGATAAAAAACCATGTAACCTCGCTCCTGAATGATTTTCACCTGTTAAACACCCTCCTCTAAAACTTACTGTTTTAAGATTAAAATATCTGCCATATTCTTGTACTAATAAATCAGCAGATAATTTTGAAGCACCAAATAAAGAATGAGTGGTTTGATCTAAAGACATTTTTTCATCAATACCTTTTTTATAATATTTATGATTTTTTTTTATTTCATATCTTAATTTTTTTTCTACTAGTGTTAAAAAATTTGGTCTATCTCCATAAACTTTATTTGTAGATGTAAAAACAAAAGTTGCCTTTGGACAATACAATCTAAAAGCCTCAAGAAGATTTAAAGTACCATTTGCATTAATTTCAAAATCTGTAAAAGGTTCTTTAGCAGCCCAATCATGTGATGGTTGAGCAGCTGTATGGATTATAGCTTTAATTTTTTTTTTATATTTTTTAAAAATTTTAAATATTTTATTTTTATTTCTTATATCTACTGAAAGGTGCTTATAATATTTATTCTTTTTTAGTTTTTTTTCTTTCCATTTATTTGACCCTTCTTTACCAAAAAAATAACTTCTTAAATCATT
>CACEIY010000033.1 GCA_902559635.1 uncultured Pelagibacteraceae bacterium
TTTTGGTGAAAATTTATCAAAATCTTTTAATCTACAATTTAATCTAGGGTTATCTATATTAAGAGTTTTACTTGAAATCATTATAGAATCATTTTTATAGCGTAGATAATGTGTAATTTTATCAGAGCTTTTACTAGTTATTCTTTTAGATCCTTGGCTATAAATTAACTTATTTTTAGAAACTGCTATTTTAGCAGTTATATAAGGTAACTTACTTTTTCTATTCTTAATATAAGAATCATATATGTATTTAGCTTTTTCTTTTAAAAGACCTTTTTTAACTTTAATCTTTTTACTTGATAAAATTTTAAAACTCTTTCCTCTGACTCTTTTGTCAATATCATCCATAGAATAGATTAATTCACTAATACCACTTTTAATTATACTGTTTGTACAAGGTGGAGTTTTTCCATAATGATTACAAGGCTCAAGTGTCACATACATTTTTGAGCCTTCCAATTTTTCAAAGGAGTTATTTATTGCATTATTTTCTGCATGTGGCCTACCATTAAGTCCTGTCAGCCCAATAGAAATAATTTTATCGTCCTTTACTATTAAACATCCTACAGCAGGGTTGTCACCTGTTAGACCTTTTCGAGCACTTGCTAGATTTAAAGCAAGTGACATATATTTTTTATCTTTAAGTGTAAATTTATCTTCTTTTGTAGACATCTATATTGTCCACAAATTGAATGAAATCTTTTTCTTCTTTAAAATTTCTATAAACTGATGCAAATCTTACATAAGCAACCGGATCTAACTCTTTTAATCCATCCATAACCATAGTGCCAATTATGCTTGAAGATATTTCACTTTGACCTAATTCTTCTAAAGATCTAGAAATTTTACTAATAAATTTTTCTGTAGTTTCTGTATCTATAGGTCTTTTCTTTAATGCAATAAAAATTGACTTGGCAAGTTTATCTCTATCAAAAGCAGATTTTCTACCATTTTTTTCACAACCATTATTTCTCTATATTGAACCCTTTCAAAGGTTGTAAAACGTGCTCCACAAACACACAATCTTCTTCTTCGTATAGCAGTGCCGTCTTCCGTAGGTCGAGAGTCAACAACAGAAGTTTCACCTTTCTTGCAAATAGAACAAATCATTTATTTAAATTTTTATAAATTGGAAAAGAAGAACATAAATTTACAACATCATTTCTAACTTCTTCTTCAACTTTACTATTATCTTCAGGGTTTATTGATAAACCTTTTATAACTTTAGTAATCAAATCTCCAACTTTTTCAAATTCTTTTAAACCAAAACCTCTAGTAGTTGCCGCTTGAGAGCCTAATCTAATTCCAGAAGTAATCATAGGTTTTTCAGTATCAAAAGGTATTCCATTTTTATTACACGTTATATTAGCTCTAGATAAACTTTCAGCTGCTAAATTACCTTTAACATTAAATGGTCTTAAATCAACAAGCATCAGATGTGTATCTGTACCTCCCGAATAAATCTTAAAACCGTTATTTTTTAAAGTTTCGGCTAATATTTTAGCATTACTTAAAACATTTTTAATATAAGTTTGAAACTCAGGTTTTAGAGCTTCATAAAAACCAGCAGCTTTTGCAGCTATAATATGCATTAATGGTCCACCTTGATATCCAGGAAATACTGCAGTATCAAATTTTTTTCCTAGATCTAAATCGTTAGATAAAATTATTCCTCCTCTTGCACTTCTAAAAACTTTATGAGTTGTGGATGTAACTACATGAGCATGTTCACAAGGATTTGGATATCCTTTTCCAGCAACTAAACCAGAAAAATGAGCCATATCAACCATTAAATAAGCGCCAACTTTATCAGCTATTTCACGGAATCTTTTAAAATCAATTATTCTAGAATAAGCACTGCCGCCAGCAATAATAAGTTTTGGTTTATGCTCTAAAGCTAGTTTTTCAACATTTTCATAATCAATTAGTTCAGATTTTTTATCAACATCATAACTTATTGCATTAAACCATTTACCTGACATAGAAATTTTTAATCCATGAGTAATATGACCACCAGAATTTAAGCTCATGCCCAAGAAAGTATCATTAGGTTTTAATAGAGCTAAAAAAACAGCACCATTGGCTTGAGCTCCTGAATGAGGTTGTACATTAGCATATTTACAATTAAAAAGTTTTTTTATTCTTTCTAAAGCTAGTTGTTCTGCAACATCAACATGTTCACATCCATTATAGTATCTTTTCCCCGGGTATCCTTCAGCATATTTATTTGTTAAAACTGAACCTTGAGCTTCCAGTACAGCTTGGGAAACTATATTTTCAGAAGCAATGAGTTCTATATGATTTTGTTGTCTAATTAATTCATCGTTTATCGCTTTAAATAAATCTGGATCAGTTTTTGAAAGACTTTTTTCAAAAAAATCTTCATAACTAGAATTTAAATATTTTTTTTCACTAGACATATTCTTAAATTTTATTAACTCTTTTCTTGTGTCTCCCACCTTCAAATTTTGTATTCATAAAGATTTCAACACATTTAAAAACAATATTTTTTTTTGTTAATCTGGAGCCTAATGTAATAATATTTGCATTGTTATGCAATCTAGATAATTTTGTATTTTTGACAGAATAACTTACAGCAGCTCTTATTTTTCTATGTCTGTTTGCAGCCATTGACATACCAATACCAGAACCACAAACTAAGATTCCCTTATTATTGCTATTTGCGCTTACTTTTTTACATAGTTTATGGGCATAATCAGGATAATTCACTGAATTTTTTGAATTATCAGTGCCTAAATCCTGAAATTTATATTTTTTTGAAAATTTTTTTTTTATTAGTTCTTTTAAATTATACCCAGCATGATCAGATGAAATAAATATTTTTTTCAAATCAATTAAATTTATAATCTAAAACACAAGCTACCAAATGAATTCTATCTTCTTCACCACCATTAAAAGCATTGTGATATTTTGTATTATTTGTAATCCAAACAGATCCATCAGCAGGTAAATGTTTAGCTATATTATCAACAACCATTATTGCTCCAGGATTAGTAATTATAGGTATATGTAATCTTGGTTCAGGATCTCTATGCCAACTTAGTGTTGATCTAGGTTCTTTTAGTAATATTCTAACTCTTCCCAATTTATACTTAGATGATAAAATATCATATACTTCTTTGAAGTAAGTGTTTTTATAATCTTCTATAAATTCAGAATAAGCGGCTTCATCAATTTTTTCATCTCTGATAACTTCTATACCTGAGGCACTTGGTTTCGTCCAAAAAACTCCTCTAGCTTTATTACCTTCTATTGAGTTTGGGTTACCAGGTATTTGAGTTAAAGATATAGCCCCAAAATTACTAACTCCTTGGGGACCAGTAAAATCTTTCATTTTAAGGATTTCTTTATATGCTTTTTGAAGTTCAGTGATATCAAATTTGACATCCTGTTTTTGAAAATCATTAAAATTTAAATTCATATGATTGTTTAATATACCTTTTAAGCTATATTTATATATAACATTTGTCGCATAATATAAATATATTTAAAAATGATTACAGGAAAATTTCCAAGTTTGAGACTTAGACGCAATCGAAAAAGTGATTGGTCTAGAAGATTAGTTGAAGAAAACAATTTAACTCCCAATGACTTTATATTACCAATTTTTTTAATCGATGGAAAAAATAAAAAACAAGCAATTAAATCAATGCCAGATGTTTATCGTTATACATTAGATAAAGTAAGCTTTGTAGTTGATAAAGCTATAAAAAAAGGTTTACCTATGATTGCATTATTTCCTTATACGGAAAAAAATAAAAAAAACGATCTTGGGACAGAGGCATTAAATGAAAATAATCTAGTTTGTAAAGCAATACAATTAATAAAAAAAAAATATAAAAATGAAATAGGGATAATGTGTGATGTAGCATTAGACCCTTATACATCTCATGGACATGATGGTTTATTCAAATCTGGATATGTTTTAAATGATGAAACTATAAAAGTTTTAATTAATCAATCTCTTTTACAAGCTCAAATGGGCTGCGATGTTCTTGCACCATCTGACATGATGGATGGTAGGATTGGAAAAATTAGAAAAGCGTTAGATAAAGAAAATTTCAAAAATGTTCAAATTTTATCTTATGCAGCAAAATATGCTTCAAGTTTTTATGGACCATTTAGAGATGCTATAGGTTCTAAGAATTTTTTTAAAGGTGATAAAAAAACATACCAAATGGATTTTAGAAATAGTGATGAAGCTTTAAGGGAAATTTCTTTAGATATTAAGGAAGGCGCTGACATTGTAATGGTAAAACCAGGTATGCCATATTTAGATATTATAAAATCGATTAAAGAAAAATTTAAAATTCCAGTTTTTGCTTACCAAGTATCTGGTGAATATAGTTTACTGTCCAATGCAATAAAGAAAAAATTGGTAAATAAAAAAATAGTATTTGAAAGTTTAATGGCTTTTAAAAGAGCTGGAGCAAATGCAATTGTTAGCTACTATGCTGATCGATTAGATAAAATTCTTTAACTATTTTAACGAACTTATAAATTGTGATCTAGAAATTGGAAAATTGATGTTATTAGGTTTTAATATTGTTTTTTCTAAATAATCACCAATGAGTTTTAATCCTTTTAATAAAGTCTTTAAATCAGTTACTGGTTCAGATTTATCAATTAAAAAATTAGGAACAATTTTTTTTTCTGTAGAAGACTCTGCAACATAAAGAGTTTTATTATCAATAATTTGTTTATTTACTTTTGAAGATAATTCTAAATCATATCCCAAGACTTTTAGAAGCTCTAATTCCCAATAAATATATTTTTGAATCCAACTATCATCTGAAATAATAGAATAAAATTCATTAATTAAATTATATATTTTAATATTAGTTTGAGACTCTGCGGTTAATATTTTTACTAAATTCATTGAGGATATAATGCAGTTAAGTTTTTGAGGATTATCAAAATAAATTGGAGAATGAGCTTTAAATATCTCAATTTTAAAATATCCAATCCTATTATCTGATTTTGAATTATAGTTTAAAAATAATTTGTTGCCTGTTTGTAAATAATTTTTAAGTTTCTTTGAAGTTCCACCAAAAATTATACCAGATATTTTTCCATGATCTTTCGTATAAATTTCAGCAATTAAAGAGTTTTCATTATATTTGTTTTTTGATAACAAAAAGCCTCTATCGTCCCAATTCATTATTTATTAAAATTATTGTTAAAACATAAAATAGCTGCATTCTGTTCAGCATCTTTTTTTGAACCACCTTCTGCTAAATAAAATTTTGAATTATGAAGTTTAACTGCAACTTTAAATATAGGTTTATGCCTTGGACCGGTATTAGAAATAAGCTTATAAGTAGGTAATTTTTTAAATCTTTTTAAAGAAAA
>CACEIY010000034.1 GCA_902559635.1 uncultured Pelagibacteraceae bacterium
AAAAAATAATTTTTTTTTCAATGCCCAATACTCTTTACGATAAAATTTGGAATAATCACTTAGTGGACCAACAAGATGATGGCACTGCTTTGTTATTTGTTGATAGACATTTAGTCCATGAAGTAACAAGTCCACAAGCTTTTGAAGGACTTAGAAACTCTAATCGTAAAGTTAGACATCCAAACTTGACACTTGCAGTAGCTGATCATAATGTTCCTACAACTGATAGGTCTAAAGGTATTTCAGATCAAGAATCTAAAATTCAAGTTGATACTTTAGATTCTAATTGTAAGGAATTTGGTATCCAGTTATTTGGAATGAATGACAAAAGACAGGGTATTGTACATATTATTGGACCAGAGCAAGGTTTTACTCAGCCTGGCACAGTAATTGTTTGTGGTGATAGCCATACAGCAACACATGGTGCATTTGGTGCTTTAGCATTTGGAATTGGAACTTCAGAAGTTGAACATGTTTTAGCGACCCAAACATTAGTCCAAAAAAAAGCAAAAAATTTTAGAATAAATGTAGATGGTAAACTTCCATTAGGTGTAACTTCAAAGGATGTTATTCTTCAAATAATAGGTAAAATTGGTACTGCTGGAGGAACAGGCTGCGTAATAGAATACGCGGGTGATTTAATTAGATCGTTAAGCGTTGAAAATAGAATGACAATTTGCAACATGACCATTGAAGGTGGTGCTAGAGCAGGATTAATAGCACCTGATGAAAAAATATTTAAATATTTAGAAGGAAAACCAATGTCACCGAAAGGAAAAGATTGGGAAAAAGCTTTAGAATATTGGAAAAGTTTAAAAACAGATAATGGTGCTAATTTTGATAAAGAAATAAATTTAAAAGCTGATGAAATTTTACCTATGATAACTTGGGGAACATCTCCTCAAGATGTAATTACAATTGAAGAAAAAGTTCCTAATCCACAAAATGAAAAAGATGAAGACAAAAAAAATTCCTTAGAAAGGGCATTAAATTATATGGGCTTAAAACCAAACATGGCTGCTAAAGATATTAAAATAGATAAGGTTTTTATTGGAAGTTGTACTAATGGAAGAATAGAGGACTTAAGGGAGGCAGCAAAAATTTTAAAAGATAAGAAAATAGCTTCTCATGTTCAAGCAATGGTTGTTCCTGGATCTGGATTAGTTAAAGAACAAGCAGAACAAGAAGGATTAGATAAAATATTTCTTAATTCAGGTTTTGAATGGAGAGAGCCTGGTTGTTCAATGTGCTTAGCTATGAATGCTGATAAATTAAAACCAGAAGAAAGATGTGCTTCAACATCAAATAGAAATTTTGAAGGTAGACAAGGTAGAGGTGGAAGAACACATTTGGTAAGCCCAGGAATGGCTGCAGCTGCTGCTATATCCGGAAACCTTGATGATGTTAGAAAGTATCAAAATTAGTATGCAAAAATTTAATACATTAAAGAGTATTCCAGCATATTTACCTTTAGTAAATATAGATACAGATATGATTATCCCTAAACAATTTTTAAAGACTATAAAAAGAACAGGACTTGGTAAAAACTTATTTTTTGAGATGAGATATGATGATCAAGGTAAAGAAATAAATGATTTTATTTTAAATCAAAATCCATTTAATAATTCTAAAATTTTGATAACTGGAAAGAATTTTGGGTGTGGTTCTTCAAGAGAACATGCTCCATGGGCATTATTAGATTTTGGTATTACTTGCGTTATTAGTTCAAGTTTTGCAGATATCTTTTATAGTAATTGTTTTAAAAATGGAATCTTGCCTATTATACTTGACTATGAAAAGATTAAAGAGTTATCAGAATATTCGAATAGAAAAGAAGAAATTTCAATAGATCTTAAAGAAGAAAAAATTGTTTATGGAAACAATGAGATTAAATTTGAGTTAGATCCATTTAAGAAAAAATGCTTATTAGAAGGATTAGATGATATAGCATTATCATTAAAAAAATCAGACAAAATAGAAAATTTTGAAAAAGATCTAAGAAATAAAAAGCCATGGATTTTTAATGATTAAAGTAAAAAAAAGAAAAATATTATTATTATCTGGAGATGGAATAGGCCCAGAAGTTATTGGGGAAGTAAAAAAAATAATCAATTGGTTTAATAATAAAAAATCTTTAGATTTTGAAATTGATGAGGATCTTGCTGGTGGCTGTTCATATGATAAGCATGGAACTCCTATAACTGATGAAGTGTTTTATAAAGCATTAGAAAGTGCTGTTGTTATGCTTGGTGCAGTAGGTGGACCGAAGTGGGATAAAGTCGAATTTTCAAAAAAACCTGAAAGAGCATTATTAAAACTTAGAAAAGAATTAAAACTATTTGCAAATTTAAGACCAGCAATATGTTTTAAGCAGTTAGTTGATGCATCAACATTAAAACCAGAGATTGTTTCAGGTCTAGATATTATGATTGTTAGAGAATTAACAGGTGGAATATATTTTGGTGAACCACGAGGAATCAAACCAATAGAAAATGGGGAAAGAAAAGGAATTAATACTCACATATATACAAGCAGTGAGATAATAAGAGTAGCTAAAATTGCATTTGATTTAGCAAAAAAAAGATCAAATAAAGTTACATCTTGTGAAAAATCAAACGTAATGGAAGCTGGACAGCTTTGGAAAGAAGAAGTCCAGACCTTACATGATAAAGAATATAAAGATGTTGAGTTGTCTCATATGCTTGCAGATAACTGTGCAATGCAGTTATTAAGAAACCCTAAGCAATTTGATGTAATCGTAACAGATAATTTATTTGGAGATATGTTATCTGATCAAGCGTCAATGCTTACAGGATCTTTAGGTTTATTACCTTCAGCTTCTTTAGGTGCAAAAAATAAAGATGGTGAAATGAGAGCAATGTATGAACCTATTCATGGGTCAGCTCCAGATATAGCTGGTAAAGGAATTGCAAATCCTATCGCCTCTATATTAAGTTTTGCTATGGCTTTAAGATATTCTTTGGAACTAGATAAAGAGGCAGAAGCCTTAGAAAAAGCTGTACAAGATGTACTAAATGATGGTTTGAGAACAAAAGATATTCTATCAAATGGAACGAAAGAAGTTTCAACTTCTCAAATGGGTGATGCAATAATTTCAAAATTGCAATAATCTATTAATTATCCTAAACTATTTTTTATGCCAATCTATACTGCTCCAGTTGAAGATATGATGTTTCTTTTTGAAAAATTAAGGGACAATAAAAATTATAATGAATTAGAAAAATATAAAGAAGTTAGTCCAGACCTTGTTAAGGATATTTTAGAAGAAGCAGCAAAAATAAATCAAAATTTAATTTTACCACTTGCAAAAGTTGGAGATGAAAATCCTGCAGTTTTAGAAAATGGAGTAGTAAGAACTCCTCCAGGATATAAAGAAGCATATCAGAAATATATTGAAGATGGTTGGACCTCTTTATCTTGTGATCCTAAATATGGTGGTCAAGGAATGCCTAAGACAGTTAGTGCTTTTTTTGATGAGATGCTTTCTTCTGCTAGCTTATCATTTAAACTTTATAGTGAACTTAGCATTGGTGCGTATAATTGTATTAACCATCATGCTTCAGATGAAATAAAAAATAAATACTTACCTAAAATAGTTGAAGGTAAATGGAGTGGTACGATGTGTTTAACAGAGCCAGTTTGTGGAACCGATTTAGGACTTTTAAAAACAAAAGCTGAAAGACAAGCTGATGGAACATATAAAATTAGTGGTCAAAAAATATTTATTACTTCTGGAGATCAAGATTTAACAGAAAATATTATTCATTTAGTAATCGCGAGAGCTACAGATTCTCCAGCAGGTACCAAAGGCATAAGTTTATTTTTAGTTCCTAAATTTGTTGTAAATGAAGATGGGAGTATTGGTTCGAGAAATGGAATATCAACGGGATCTATTGAAAGCAAAATGGGGATAAAAGGTTCAGCAACGTGTGTGTTAAACTTTGATGGAGCGATTGGTTATATTATTGGCGAAAAAGATAAAGGTTTAAGTGCAATGTTCACAATGATGAATCTTGAGAGAATAGTTGTTGGCATTCAAGGTTTAGGGATTTCAGAAATTGCTTATCAAAATTCTCTTGCTTATGCTAAAGAAAGAAAACAAGGTAAAACTAATAAAACAAAATCACCCAATGGTGCAGATTTCATAATTGAACATGCAGATATTAGAAAATCACTGTTAAACATGAAATCTATTATAGAAGGTGAGAGAGCTTTATGCTTTTGGTTATCTCAGCAAACGGAAGTTAGTTTAAATCATCCCAATGAAAAGGTTCGTCAGGAAGCATCTGACTATGTTTCATTAATGACTCCAGTAGTAAAATCATTATTTACAGATTTAGGAATGGAAATAACTAATGATGCAATGCAAATTCATGGAGGTTATGGTTATACAAAAGATCAAGGAATAGAACAGTTATATCGAGATAATAGAATAACACCGATATATGAAGGGACAAATTCCGTACAAGCAGCAGACTTAGTTTTTAGAAAATTATTTAACAAAAATGGAGATATAATTAATAAATATTTAGATTTAATTAAGTCTGAAACTAAATTAACTAACGAAAAGATTAAGCCATTTATTGAGGAATTTACATATTATTTGAACATTTTAACTAAGTTTAGTGCTTGGATAAGTGAAAAAACAAAAACAGATAAAGATGATGTTAGTGCAGCAGCAAATGATTATTTAAAGACTCTTGGATTTGTTTCAGTTGCTTATGCTTGGATAAAAGTTCTAGATATAAGTTTTAAAGATTATAATGAGAACAAAAATTTTTATAATGATAAAATAAATACAGCTAAATTTTATTTTGAAAAAGTTTTACCAAGAGCTGAATACCATTATAAAACTGCTATTTCTGGTAGTTCAAATATAATGAATTTTAAATTTAACTAATATGAATCATTACGATACAAATTTAGACAAAAATAATGCTAATTATGTTCCTTTAACACCTTTATCATTTTTGGAAAGAGCCAAGGATGTTTACCCAAATTATGAGGCAATAATTTATGAAGATAGAAAATATACTTGGAGTGAGGTTTATAAAAGAGCTACTAAGTTTGCTAGTGCACTTGAGAAAATTGGTATTAGAAAAGGAGATACTGTTTCATTTTTAGCTTTTAATACTCCAGAAATTTTTGAGGCTCAT
>CACEIY010000035.1 GCA_902559635.1 uncultured Pelagibacteraceae bacterium
TTCTCTAACACTGTTCCTAATAATGCACCCACTTCTACTATAGCTCCATTTTTTGAATTAATTTCTGACAAAACACCACTCACTGGTGATGGAACTTCTAGATTTACTTTATCAGTTTCTAACTCAACAACAGGCTCGTCTACTTCAACCTTATCCCCTTTGTTTTTTAACCATTTTGAAACTGTTGCTTCAGTTATACTTTCACCAAGAACTGGAACTAGAATTTTTTCGCTCATTATAATTGTTTAAATACTTTATTAATAATTTCTTTTTGCTGAGAAATATGTCTTTTTGCAAATCCTGTAGCGGGTGTTGCATCTGGACTTCTTCCTATATAAGAAATTTGATTATTTTTAGCCTTAATATTATCTAATGTCCATTGCATATAATCTCTGACTGAAAACCAAGCTCCCATATTCTTTGGTTCTTCTTGGCACCAGTGAAATGTAGCATTTTTAGCATAAGGTTTTAACTCTTTGACTAATGCTTTGGCTGGAAATGGATATAATTGTTCAATTCTATATAAAACAACATTATCTACTTTCAATTTTTCTCTTGCCTCTAATAAATCAAAATAAACTTTTCCTGAACATAATATTACTTTTTTAATTTTTTCTTGTTTTTTCAATTTGATAAAACCTTTACTTTGTGGATCTATAGCATGATCCCATAAAACTCTATGGAAAGAATTTTTTTTACTAAAATCTTTTAAATTAGATACACAATATTTATGTCGTAATAAAGATTTTGGTGTCATTATTATTAAAGGTTTTCTAAAATCTCTATGCATTTGTCTTCTCAATGCATGAAAATAATTAGCTGGCGTTGTGCAATTCATAACTTGCATGTTATCATTTGAACATAATTGCAAAAATCTTTCTAATCTTGCTGACGAATGTTCGGGTCCTTGACCTTCATATCCGTGAGGCAACAACATTACTAAACCGGAGGCTCGAGACCATTTTCTTTCACCTGAAGCTATAAATTGATCGATAACAACCTGAGCACCATTAGCAAAATCTCCAAATTGAGCTTCCCATAAAGTTAAGGTATTCGGTTCAACTAAACTATATCCATATTCAAATCCTAACACAGCCAACTCTGACAAAAAACTGTCTACTACTTCAAAGTTTTTTTGTTTTTTTGAGATATTATTTAAAGGTATGTATCTTGAATTATCTAATTGATTTCTTAAAACTGAATGTCTTTGACTAAAAGTTCCTCTTCCAGAATCTTGGCCAACCAATCTTACTGGGTATCCTTCCTCTAAAAGTGAACCAAAAGCTAATGATTCTGCCGTAGACCAATCAATTCCTGATCCATTTTTTACATTGAGTTTTCTATTTTCTAAGATCTTTGAAATAGTTTTGTGAATATTTATTTCTTCGGGTATCGTATTAACTTTATTAGAAATTTCTAATAATTTTTTTGTGTCTGCTCCCGTTACACCTCTTTTATCTTTTCCTCTCTCAGGTTTATATCTAGACCAAGTTCCTTCAAACCATTCTATTTTTGGTTTATAATCTTTTGCAGTTTTAAATTGTTCATTTAGTAAATTTTTGAATTTTTTTATAGACTCATTTAAAAAATCTTTAGAAATTGTATTATCATTAATTAATCTTTCTCCATATACTTTAACTGGAGATGGATGAGATCTAATTTTTTTGTACATCAAGGGTTGAGTAAATGAAGGTTCGTCTCCTTCATTATGACCAAATCTTCTGTAACAAATTAAGTCTATAACTACGTCTCTATTAAATTTTAATCTAAAATCTGTTGCTATTCTTGCTGCATAGACAACTGCTTCAGGATCATCACCATTAACATGAATTATTGGAGCTTCAACCATTTTAGCTATATCTGAAGGATAAGGAGATGATCTTGCAAATCTTGGGCTAGTAGTAAAACCAATTTGATTATTAACTATGATATGAATAGTTCCTCCTGTATTGTGGCCCGGTAATCCTGACATAGCAAAACATTCTGCTACAACTCCTTGACCTGCGAAAGCAGCATCACCATGAATTAAAATTGGTATTACTTTTTTTCTATCTTTATCTTTATGAAAATATTGTTTAGCTCTTGTTTGTCCAAGTACAACTGGATTAACTGCCTCTAAGTGAGATGGATTATCAGTTAAACTAACATGAACAGAATTTCCATCAAATTCTCTATCAGATGATGCTCCTAGATGATATTTTACATCTCCAGCTCCATCTTCTGAAGAACTAATTTCTTCCGCAAATTCATTAAAGATTCTTTTGTAAGATTTTTGCAACACATTAGCTAGAACATTAAGTCTACCTCTGTGGGACATTCCAATTTTAACTTCTTTAACTTTAGATTGCCCTCCTATTTTAATAATTTGTTCTAATGCAGGAATTAAGCTTTCAGCTCCATCAAGTCCAAATCTTTTGGTACCAACATATTTGGTATGTAAAAATTTTTCATATCCTTCTGCTTGAATTAATTTATTTAAAATTGCTTTCTTGCCATTTTGAGTAAAGCTAAAATCATTAGATTTTTCAACTCTATCTCTAAACCATTTTCTCTCTGTTGGATTAGATATGTGCATATACTCATAACCAAGTGATCCACAGTATCTATCTCTTAAAAATTCTAAAATTTTTTTAATATTTGAAAATTGTTTATTAGTTACACCATCTAAAAAAATTTTTTTATTATAATCTTCTTTTTTGAAACCATAAGCCTCAGGATGTAACTCATCTAAATATTCAGATTTCATCATACCTAAAGGATCAAGTTTCGCTATAAGATGGCCTCTTTGTCTATAAGATCTTATCATTGCTACAGCTTTAATAGAGTTTGCATTAGATTTAATTATTTCCAAATCACTCATCTTTATATCTTCATCAGATTTTTTCTGATCTTCTTTTACATAAATTTTACTCTTTCTTGGACTCCAGGATGGGCCATTAATTTCTTTTACAATAGTTTCAACTTCATCACCAATTTCATCAAAATAATTTTTCCAGCTTTCAGGTAAATTAGAATCTTTATTTATATACTGTAAATACATCTGCTCAATAAATGCACTATTGGATTTAGTTAGAAAGCCTGTTTTTTCAAATTCTAAATTTTTAGAAGAAGACATTTTTTTTTAATATAGACCTAGAGAAGAATTTTTCAATTAGACAATTTATCTAAAAGAGTTTTACCTATTTTAGAAGGCGAGTTAGCTATTGTTATGCCACAATCTTCCATTTTTTTAATTTTATCTTTAGCGCTGCCTTTTCCTCCAGAAATAATTGCTCCTGCATGTCCCATTCTTCTTCCGGGAGGGGCTGTTACACCTGCTATAAATCCAACTATTGGTTTTTTTATTTTATAATTTTTAATAAATTCTGCTGCCTCTTCCTCAGCAGTACCTCCAATTTCACCTATCATTAAAATCGATTGAGTTTCATCATCATTTAAAAATAAATCTAAACAATCTATAAAATTTGTACCATTGATAGGATCACCACCTATTCCAATACAAGTTGACTGTCCTAGTCCATTTTCACTTGTTTGGGCCACAGCTTCGTAAGTTAAAGTACCAGATCTAGAAACTATGCCAACAGATCCTCTTTTATGAATATTACCAGGCATAATTCCAATTTTACACTCATTAGGAGTTATAATTCCTGGACAGTTAGGACCTATTAATCTGGAGTTTGATTTTATTAATTTTTGTTTAACCCTAATCATATCCAGAATTGGAATTCCCTCTGTTATACAAACAATTAGTTCAATAGAAGCATCAATTGCTTCAATTATTGCAGCTGCAGCAAATTTTGCTGGTACATAAATCATTGTTGCATTAGCACCCTCTGAATCTTTAGCTTCTTTAACAGTGTTAAAAACTGGTAATCCCAAATGTTTTTGTCCACCTTTTCTTGGAGTAACACCCCCCACTAATTTGGTTCCATATTTAATTGCCTGCTCAGAATGAAATGTCCCATGTGAACCTGTAAAACCTTGGCAAATTAATCTAGTATCTTTATCAACTAAAACTGACATCTATTTTATCACCTCAACAATTTTTTTTGCTGCATCATCAAGATTTTCTGCTGAAATTAATTTTACACCAGAATTTTCTAGTATTTCTTTTCCTTCTTTAAAATTTGTGCCTGCTAATCTCACAACAAGAGGTACACTAATATTTATTTCTTTTGCAGCATCTACTACTCCTTGAGCAAGTACATCACATCTCATGATTCCACCAAAAATATTAATTAATATCCCTTTAACATTTTTATCTGATAAAATTATTTTTAAAGCTGCTGAGACCTTTTCTTTTGAAGCTCCTCCACCAACATCCAAAAAATTTGCTGGTTCTTTACCGTATAGTTTTATTATGTCCATTGTAGCCATCGCTAATCCTGCTCCATTAACCATACATCCAATACTTCCATCTAATTTAATGTAAGCTAAATCATATTTACTGGCTTCAATTTCTGCTGAATTTTCTTCATTTAAATCTCTAAGCTCTATAAGTTCTGGATGTCTAAACAAAGCATTACTATCAAAATTTATTTTTGCATCTAAACAAATTATTTTTTTTTCTTTGGTTAATATAAGAGGATTTATTTCAACCATATTGGCATCCGTTTTAATAAACATTCTATAAATTGATTTTATTAAAGAAATTGCTTCATTTTTAGAATTACCATCTAAATTAAATATTTTGATAATTTTTTCACAATCTGCATTTGAAATTTCTTCTCTCAATTCAACTTTTGTAGTTATAATCTTATCAGGTGATTTGATTGCTACTTCTTCAATATCTACC
>CACEIY010000036.1 GCA_902559635.1 uncultured Pelagibacteraceae bacterium
TATGCGGTACTGAAATTAACACTCATCCAACTCCTGAGCTAACTTGGGCACTAATTTTAGGTTTAGCAAGAAACTTGAAGGAAGAAATTGATAATATGTACCAAGGTTATTGGCAAACTACAATTGGCACTGAGCTTAAAGGAAAAATTTTAGGATTAATTGGTTTAGGAAAAGTAGGAACTCAAGTAGCTAAAATTGGAAAAGCTTTTGGTATGCAAGTTATGGCTTGGAGTGAAAATTTAAATTTAAATAGGTGTAAAGAAATAGACGTTCTTCCTTGTAGTAAAGAAGATTTAATAAAAAATTCTGATATAATTTCAATTCATGTGCAAGGAGGAGAGAGATATAAAAATTGTATTACATTAAAGGAATTGGACAAAATGAAAAAGACAGCTTTTTTAATTAACACTTCAAGAGGTCCTATAATTAATGAAGATGATTTAATCATAGCTTTATCCACAAATGTAATAGCAGGCGCAGGTCTTGATGTTTATGAAAAAGAACCTCTTCCAGAAAATAATAAATTAAGATTTTTACCTAATGCCCTACTTACTCCTCATATTGGATATGTTACTGCAGAGAATTATAATATTTTCTATAATCAAATGATTGAATCTTTGGAGGCCTGTGTTGATGACAAACCAATTCGTGTTATAGAGTAAAAATGGATTTATCAGTTGTTAACCATGAGGACTATTTTGCGAAAATTGGAGATGATCATAAGTTTCCAATTAATAAATTTGGAGAACTTGCGAATTATTTGATAAAAAAAAATATAGTTAAAAAATTTCACAAACCCTATCCTTGTTCTGAGGAAACTCTAAAAAGAGCACATTCAGAGAGTTATATTAAAAGTGTAAAGAATAAAACTTTAGATAAAAATATTATAAAAAAAATTGGTTTCCCATTAGTCGACAGTGTAGTTCAAAGGTCCTTGGTGGCAACAGGAGGAACGGTATTAGCATCAAAACTTGCAATAAATTATGGTATTGCCTGTAATACTGCTGGTGGCAGTCACCATGCAAATTTTGAAGGAGGAGCTGGTTATTGTGTATTTAATGACGTAGCGGTTGCTGCTAAATATTTATTAGATAAAGGATTAGCAGGAAAAATTTTAATTGTTGATTTAGATGTTCATCAGGGAAATGGTAATGCTGATATTTTCAAAAATAATCAAAGAGTATTTACTTTTAGTATGCATTCAAAAACAAATTATCCAGCTAAAAAATCAAATAGTGATTTAGATGTAGAGCTAGATGATAATTTAGAAGATACTCAATATATTAAATTACTTAAATTTTATTTAAATCAATTGAATCAAGATAATTTTGATTATGTTTTTTATATAGCAGGAGTTGATGTTCATTTTAATGATCGATTAGGAAAATTAAAAATTTCAGATGAAGGAATTAAAAAAAGAGATGAGATTGTAACTGAAAATTTTTTTTCAAGAGGTATTCCTTTATGTGGTGTCCTAGGAGGAGGTTATAATAAAGATTTTGATACACTTATTGAATTACACTCATTTTTACACCAATCATGTGCTAAATTATTATAAATGAACAAAAATAATCCAAATCTTACTGCCGAACAAAAATTAGTTATGTTTGAAGAGGGTACAGAGCTTCCAGGTACAAGTGAATTAAATAGTGAAAATCGTGAAGGAACTTATCATTGTGCAAACTGTGGAGTAGAATTATTCGAATCTAAAACAAAATATGAAAGTGGATCTGGTTGGCCTTCATTTTATCAGTCACTACCTAATGTATTTGAAACAAAAACTGATGATTTGTTAGGTTATTCACGAACAGAATATCATTGTAAAAATTGTCATGCTCATCATGGTCATGTTTTTGATGATGGTCCCCAACCAACAGGCAAAAGATACTGTAATAATGGTGTTTGTTTAACTTTTAAATCTAAGAAATAATATAATTAACTATTAATTTAAATTTATTTTAATTATTGAGATTTTTTTTAATTAAATATTACTAATGTTTCTGTGAAAAAAATTTTAAAAATTATACTTATTTTTTTTATAACATCATCATCCCATGCTGATGTTGTTGGAAGTGCTTTAGATAAAGCTTCTGAGAAAATTTCAGAATATACAAGTGGCTTAATTCCAGGTGAAGGGTATACCGAAACTAGCATAGATTTGAGAGAAAATTCTAAACCAGATTATAGTATTTTAGCTGTTAGAGAATTAATTAATTTAGATAATGGAAATATTTTTACACAATTTTCATTATTTAATACCGAACATGCCAACAAGGAAAAAATAATAGGTAACTTTGGATTAGGTATTAGAAAGTTATCAGATGATAATAATACCTTAGTAGGATTTAACGCATTTATAGATAATGATTTTACTGAAACAAATAGAAGAGCCAGCCTGGGTCTTGAATTAAGAAATTCAGTACTAGATTTTCATACAAATATTTATCAAGGTTTACAAGACTCTCAAGATGAAAGAGTTTTAGATGGATGGGAATATAGATTAGCTGGCCAGGTTCCTTATCTTCATTGGTCTAAAGTATTTATAAATTATTATGAATGGGATGGAGTTCTGAGAGAAGATATCAAAGGGACAAAATATGGTTCAGATATGATTTTAACAAATTCTTTAGATCTTGAGCTTGCTTACGATGACAAAAGTAAAAAAGGTTTAGAAGATGAATGGTATGCAAAATTTAGATTTGTACATCCTCCAAGAAATAATGGTCCTACTGCTAAGGATGGTATTAGTGAGAATGCTTGGAAAGAAAACAAAGATATGACAGGTGAATTATTGAGCAAAGTTAAAAGAAATAATAAAATTATGATTGAGTTTAAAGGAACTGCAACAATTTCTAGGACAGACTAATGATAACACATTTATTTAGAATATTTTTTGTTATTTTTTTATTTTTAAGTATTAATTCTAACTTAAAAGCTGAAGTAGGAGCTGCTACAGTTTATAAAGTTACTATGAAAAAAGTAGAACTCTGTGAAAGTAGCACAGGTGTAGATAATTGTGTAGGTGCAATAGTATTAGCAAATAGAGAACAAGAAATTGATATTGCTTCAGTAGATGCTGGCGCAGAAGCTGCATCATATGGCGATGTAACTTTGTTACCTTTAGGAACAACTTACTCACACATGAGAGTAACTATTAGTAGAAAATTTACTATTCGAGCTGATATAACTGTTTCTGGGATTGCAACAGACTGTCAAACATATGCAGAAACTTCTGGTTATCCCGGTGGTCATGCTGCAGCTGGAAATGAAATCCACACTCATAGACCTGCAATGAATCCTAACCAAACTCTTGCTGATATGACTGTTTATTTAATAAATGATCAAGCTTCAATATGTACGGCTGCAGATTGTTCCTCTACTTCTGATGATCAAACAATAACTTATGCCCAGGGAACAGGTTCTTCATTATATCAAACTCAACATGCTGATGGGTCTACTGATACTGATCATGTCTTAATTTATAAATTGCAATCACCTTACACTGTTGCATTAATAGCTCCTACAATAGATATATCATTTGGAACTTCTAAAGCAGTACAAGCTACCGAAATTGGTACAACTAATCTATGTAATTTTGAACCCATGGAACCAGTTGTAACTATTTCAATTAAATAATTATTTTAAAAGATCTTGAAGTTTTTTTTCTTTTTCTAAAGTTCTAACTTCATCATAACCACCGATATGTTGATTATCAAAAAATATTTGTGGTATTGTTTGTTTGCCATTTGCTTTTTTTATCATCTCATCTCTTGCACCATCTACTGTTGCTATATTTATTTCTTTATAAGGAATATTATTTCTTGTTAATAATCTTTTTGCTGCATCACAATAGTTACAAAGTGGGCCAGTATAGATTGTAATATTTTTCATGATTTATAAATAATCACCTTTTCTAATTTTACTAGTTATTTCTTTCCTTGAGTATTCAAATTTTTTTCTATGTTTGATGCTTTTTTGATTTACTCTTTTTCTCCATAATCTAAAAGAAGATGGTTTTAGAGATCTTCTCATAATTTTGATTACGTCAGATTCAGTCTTTCCTGTTTTTTTTTTGATTTCCTCAAATGTGATTCTATCTGCCCAAGCTGCCCAGATGACCCAAT
>CACEIY010000037.1 GCA_902559635.1 uncultured Pelagibacteraceae bacterium
ATAGAAAAGGATAAAGAATTATGAACGATTTATCAAAAATTTTAGATAAAGCTAAAGAACTTGAAGCTAAAATGAAGGAAAGTCAGGAAAAAATTAAAAATATAAAAGTTGAGGGAATTTCTGGAACTAATTCTGTTAAAGTTGTACTTGATGGAGAAGGTGAAATGCAAAAAATTGAAATATCTAATGATATTTTAAAAGAAGATAAATCAATAATAGAGGATTTAATTGTTGCTGCTCATAATAATGCTAAAGCCCAATTAAAATCAAAAACTGCAGAAGAAATTTCTAAAACAGCAGGTGGATTTGGAATTCCTGGATTTAAGTGGCCTCTTTAACTAAAACTAATGCAAAATATTTCTGAAATTGAAGAATTAATTAAATTAATTTCTAAATTACCAGGATTAGGACCAAAATCTGCAAAAAGAATTGTTCTCAAATTAATTAATAATAGAGATGAGTTAATTAAACCAATGGCAAATATTTTAGCAAAAGTTTATAAAAATATTACTCGCTGTAATTATTGTGGATCAATAAAATCTAATACTGAAGGATGTAAAAATTGTGAAAATACCCCAGAAAAGTTTGACAAGATATGTGTAGTAGAAGATATTGCAGATCAATGGTCAATTGAAAATTCAAATATTTATAAAGGTTATTTTCATATTTTGGGAGGAACTATAGCTTCAGCTGGCCAAAGAAAAGAAGATCTGCTTATCAATTCATTGGTTGAAAGAGTATCAAAAGATCAAATAGAAGAAGTTATTTTGGCTACTAGTGCAACTGTTGAAGGACAGACTACTGCATATTATATCCAGGATAGCTTAAAACATTTAAAAGTAAAAATTACTAAACTTGCTCAAGGATTACCTGTTGGAGGTGAAATAGAAAGCTTAGATGATGGAACATTATTCTCAGCCTTTAAAAATAGATCTAATTTAAGATCTAATTCTGACTAGCTTTTTTTTCTAATCTATTTAAATGGAGTAGAGGCTCAGTGTATCCTGATGGCTGTTCTTTGCCTTTAAAAATTAAATCACAAGCGGCTTTAAATGCGATTGAATTGTCAAAATCATCACTCATTTTTACATATTTCCTGTCACCCTTGTTTTGTTTATCTACAATTTTAGCCATTTGTTTCATTATTTCCATAACTTGAATTTTTGTAGTAATCCCATGATGCAACCAATTTGCAATATGTTGAGATGAAATTCGAAGAGTGGCTCGATCTTCCATAAGGAATGTATTACTGATATCAGGAACTTTTGAACAACCAACACCTTGATCAATCCATCTAACCACATATCCTAACAGAGTTTGTGCAGAATTTGAAATTTCTGAATTAATTTCATCTACAGACCAATTAGGTCTATTAGCTATTGGTATAGTTAAAAGATCATCTAATTTTGCTGGAGATCTAGCAACTAATTTTTTTTGCACATCAAAAACATCTATCTGATGATAATGAAGAGCATGTAATGATGCTGCTGTTGGAGATGGGACCCATGCGCAATTGGCTCCAGCTTTTAGATGTCCAATCTTTTCCTCTAACATTTTTTTCATCTCATCTGGAGCAGCCCACATTCCTTTACCAACCTGCGCGACGCCTGAAAAACCACATTTTAAACCTAAATCTACATTATTATTTTCATAGGCTTGTATCCATTTAGAGGATTTCATATCACCTTTTTTAATCATTGGGCCAGACTCCATTGAGGTATGCATTTCATCTCCTGTACGATCAAGAAAACCTGTATTAATAAAGAACACTCTATTTTTTAAAACTCTAATACATTCCTTAAGATTAGCAGAAGTTCTTCGTTCTTCATCCATAATTCCCGTCTTTATAATCCATTTGTCTAATCCCAATACCTCTTCAACTTTAGAAAAAATTAAGTCAGTAAAAGCACATTCATCTGGTCCATGCATTTTTGGTTTAACAATATAAATAGATCCAGTTCTTGAATTTCTTTTTTTTTTTAAATCATGAAGTGCTGCAGCAGAGGTAATAAATGCATCCATAATTCCTTCAGGAACCTCACTACCATCTTTTAAAAGAATAGAGGGGCTAGTCATGAGATGCCCAACATTTCTAATTAAAAGTAAGCTTCTTCCATGTAATTTTAAACCTTTACCATCTCTTGAAATATAGCTTCTATCAGGATTTAATTTTCTTTCTAAATTTTTACCATTTTTTTCAAACTGAATTTTTAAATCTCCTTTCATTAAGCCTAACCAATTTCTATAACAAATAACTTTATCTTCAGCATCAACTGCGGCAACACTATCTTCGTTGTCACAAATAGTTGAAACCGCCGATTCAGCTATTACATCACTTATCCCAGCTATATCATGAGCAGCACTAAATGCTTTAGGATTAATTATTATTTCAAAATGAAGATTATTATTTTTTAATATTATCGCTTCTGGTTTATTCGCATCACCTCTATGACCTATAAATTTATTTTTATCTTTTAATTTATACTCATAATCATCTTTTAAGAAAACTAAATCCTTATCAATTACTTTAAGAGCAGCAATATTTTTCCAGCTTGTTCCATCTATAGGAATAAATTTATCAAAAAATTCTCTTACATATCTAATTACTTCTTGTCCACGATTAGGATCATATCTTTCACTTCCACCTTCCTCTGATTCAATTATGTTAGTTCCATAAAGACTGTCATATAAACTTACCCAACGTGCATTAGCTGCATTTAATGCATATCTTGCATTCATAATAGGAACGACTAATTGGGGCCCAGCAATTTTAGCTATTTCATCATCTACATTAGAGGTTTCAATTTTAAAATCAGCACCCTCGTTTTTTAAATAATCTATATTCTTTAAAAATTTTTTATAATCGTTAATGTTAATTTCTTGACCCTTATTTTTAATATGCCAATCATCAATTTTTTTTTGTAAATCTTCTCTTATTTTTAATAATTCTTTATTTTTTGGTGCTAGTTCATGGACATATTTATCAAATCCAGTCCAGAATTTTTCTGAAGAAATATCAGTATCTTTTAGCAATTCTTCGTTAACAAATTTAAGCAATTCACTTGAAATCTTTAAATTATTTACAGTTTGATAATTTATTTTCATTATATCTTTTCTAAAACCCTGATAAAATGAAGTCAAATAATTTATAGAAGCATTGACATTTTGTTGTCATTTTTCATAATTAATTAGCTAATTATTTATAATGAAAAATTATCTTAATTTCGAAAATGAAATAAAAAATCTAGAAACAGAGTTGGAAAAACTCAAAGACCCTTATAATCAGAGTGGCTTGTCTGAAGTAGATACTCAAAAAATATCTAAAACTCAGCAAGAGCTAGACGACAAACTAAAATCAATTTACTCAAATTTAGATGCTTGGCAAACTACAATGGTAGCCAGACATGAAGATAGACCAAAATCAAAATTCTTTATTGATAATTTATTCGAAGATTTTATTTCTTTAGCTGGAGATAGATATTATGGAGAGGACAAATCAGTAATCACTGGCTTTGCAAAGTTTAATGGTCAGTCTGTTTTAGTAATAGGTCAAGAGAAAGGAGACAATCTAGAAAACAGAATAGAAAGAAATTTTGGTATGATGAGACCAGAAGGCTATAGAAAAACAATTCGTTTAATGGAATTGGCAGATAAGTTTAACATTCCAATAATCTCTTTTATAGATACACCAGGAGCTTACCCGGGGGTAGGTGCAGAGGAAAGAGGTCAAGCTGAAGCTATTGCTAGATCAATTGAATGTTGCATGAAATTAAAAGTTCCTACCTTAGCAATTGTAATTGGTGAGGGAGGATCTGGTGGAGCAATCGCATTAGCATCTGCTAATAAAGTTATAATGTTAGAAAATGCAATTTATTCTGTAATCTCTCCAGAGGGATGCGCAACTATATTATGGAGAGACCCAAAAAAAATGTTAGATGCCGCAAAAGCAATGAAATTATCTGCAAAAGATCTTTTTGAATTAAAAATCATTGATGAAATAGTTACCGAACCTTTAGGGGGAGCTCAAAGAGATACAAATTTAATTTTAAAAAATGTGAGTGAGTCTATTTTAAAAAATTTAATTCAATTTAAAGAAATGACACCTGAAGAAA
>CACEIY010000038.1 GCA_902559635.1 uncultured Pelagibacteraceae bacterium
GCCATTAAATTAATTCTGTCTATAGGATAGTCTTTAAAATATAATCTATTTCTATCGTCTACAATGTGAGACATTAAATTTAAATTTTTTATATATAATTTTTTCTTAAGATACTCTTTACTTAAACATATAAAATTCAAACAAATGTTTTTTGACCTATTTTTTTTAAGATATTTAAAATGCAATGGATTTGGTTCAATTAATAATCCAGACCATTTTAACTCTTTTTCAAACCTAAGAGAAACAGACTCAGATATTCCATTATATGCACCTACTTCTAAATAAAAACCATTTCTTTTGTCTATAATATTCATTAAGCTTTGATCTATATCGCCCCTAGCAGAGTACTTTTTTAATAATAAAAATTTAAATGATTGATAATTTGAAATTAAAAAATGCCACAAATTAAAAGAAAATTGACTTTTTATAAAATTTTTAAATTTGTTTACCATGATTAAAATAATTAATTATATCTTTAATTGATGTTTTTTTATTAATTTTACTGAAGAAATTATCTACTGATCTATATTTTTTTCTATCATAATAACCATATTTTTTTTGAACAAAGTGTAATCCAGCATAAAAAATTTGAATTATTCTTGAAGAATATTTTTTTCTAAATGATAAAAAAAACATGATAAGTAGTTTGAGGATAAAAGTGCTGTAACCAAAAAATTTGTCCGCAACAGATCCAATTTTTTTGATCAATAATAGTCTGTATTTATAATTATAATATATTGTTTTGGCCCAATTATTATTAACTGTGTAAGAAACAGAATGATATATTTTCTGATTTAAGTCGACATATAAACTACCACCAATTTTTTTAAATCTATGAGATAATTCTATGTCCTCTTCTCCATAAAAAAAATCAGGATCCGAAAGACCAGCTTTTTTTAAAAACTCAGAACGCATTAAAGATGCACACCCAACAACAGCATCTGTTTTGATTAAACCTCTAAATTCTATTGAATCTTTTTTTTTACATATATGATTTGAGCATTCCCTTTGTAATTTTAAATTATTTCCAATTTTAGTTCCACCAAACCATATAATTTTTGGATTATCTGCAAACATTACTTTTGGGCTAATAGCAGCTATAAATTTATTTTTTTTAAGTCTTTGAACTAATTGAAACAACACATCATTTGGAACAATCATATCGTTATCTATTCTAGCTATGTAATCATAATTATTTTTTAAGCAAAATATGTATCCAGGGTTATGGCCAAGCCCACAACCAAAATTAATTCTATTTTTAATATAAAATAATTTTTTTTTATTATTTTTTTTTAAAATTGAGTTTTTTGTAACTTTGCCATAATCAATTTTTTTGTTTTTAAGCCAATCTAGAATCTTTTTTGAGTATATTTGATCAGAATTATTATCAACTAAAACAATATTAAACTTTTGTTTTTTTTGCTTAAAAAGAGATTTCAAACATTTTATAGTTTTTTCGCTATCATTCCAAAATAAAACTACAACTGCTAAATGATTTAAAGCTTTTTTCATTAATTAAATTTAATTTCCTCTAATATTCTATTAGCTCTACGAATTAATGAATATTCTTTACTTAATCTATAATTATTTTTTGAAATAATTAATTGTTTATATGGTTGATTTTTTAATTTTTGTATTTCATTTTTCCATGAATACGGATTGGTATAATTTTTAATAAAAACTGCATTTTTTTTTTCTGTAATTGCTTCTTTCAATACATTGAAGTCTGAGCACATTATAATTTTGCCTACACTCAGGTAATCAAATAGTTTTAAAGGTGATGTAAATTTAGTTATATCTCCTACATTACCTGCTACAGTAATAGAAGATACATAAGGCATAAGTAAAATATCCATTTTTTTCAATTCTTTAGGAATATCCCTGTAAGGAATATAATTATTTATATGTATATTTTTATATGAGCTTTTATATTTATAATTATTTATGTGATTAAAATCTCCATACAGATAATATTCATTTTTTCTATCTATTTTAGCTAAATTTTTTATCAAATTTAACCCTCTTGACTGAAATATTGATCCAAAATATCCAATTTTAAAAAACTTTTTATTATTTGAAAATTCAAAATTTTTTTGGATAGATGATCCACTGGGTAGAACAATGATCTTATTTTTTTTTATAAGATTATTTTTTACATATTCATGTTTAACACCTTGTGTAATAGCTACAATTTTTTTTATACAAGCTGAATTAAGAAATTTAAATTTTGTAACTAAAAATCTTACAATTCTTGATTCAATTTTTAGATCATGATGTAACTCCATAACTATATTTTTTCTTAAAATAACTAATAAAAAACAAGTAAAAAAATTTCTAGTAATGTAAATTTCAGGTTTATATTTTAAGCTCTCTAAAATTGAGAATAAAGAAAAAAGATAGTAATTTAAACCTAAAGGAAAAGATTTAAATTTTTTAATTCTTCTTATTAAGAATTTAGATTTAACATTATAGAAATTTAAAGCATTAATTTTGGATTTTAAGTTATTAATTGTAATTAAAATAACTTCATTATTTAATTTTGAAAATGCTTCACACATTTTTACTATTTGTATTGAACTAGCTACTGAAGATGGAATAGCCGCATTTGATAAGTAACATATTTTCATGTTAAAATTTGTGTTTTCTCAAAAATATTTGCAGACTTATTAAATTCCAAATTAAGTATGGATCACAATATTCACTTCTATGTCTCTCCAACAATTTTTGACAAAATTCGAAGTTAATTATTTTTGATGAATCATAATAATGCTTGCTTAAAACATCTTTTCCAAAATCATAAATCTCCTGCCTAAGCCAATTTGCAAATGGAGAATTAAATCCCATCTTTTTTTTTAATATAAGCTTATTTAAGTTTTTATAATTTTTTATTAATATGTTTTTACTTTTAAAAAAAAAACCATATTTTTTAAAATCTTTTAACATTAAATAATCTTCGATAATATTTTTATCCAAAAAAGGTACTCTTGCTTCAATCCCTTTATCTCCATATATTTTATCATTCCTAACAAGAATATCATTGGGAACCCATGTATCTAAATCATGAAACATCGCATTAGATAAATTTGGTTGGTTATCTAAATTTAATGTGTGATTTAATATTTTATCTAAATCTTTATCTTTTATTAATTTGAAGTTTTTATAAACATTTTTAGCATTTTTAAATACATTCTGTTCACTAAAAGACAAATATAAATTTCTGGAATTTTTAATAAAGAGTCTATTAATATTTTTATTTCTAAATTTAAAATTTAAATTTTTAAAAAAATTAAGTTTAATAAATAATGAAAGAATATAAATTGATCTATATCTATTATATCCTGTAAAAACTTCATCACCACCATCTCCTGAAAACAAAACTTTTTCCGATACATTATTACTTAAGATAATATTTGATATTGAGTTTTGATTTCCTGTTGGTTCCTCTACAATATTGACAATATTTTCCGCATTATCTTTAAAATCTAGTGAGCTTACTTCTATAGAATTAAATTTCACTCCATAATGATTAGAAATTTTTTTGGCAACTTCATGGTCTTCTTGGAAATTAGGGGAATCTTTAAATGTAACTGAGTAATTAGTAAAATTTGTCCCTTTATTTTTCAGTAATTCTTGTAGAACAATGTTTGAATCATATCCTCCAGATAAAGAAAGGGCCACAGGTACATCTGATAAAAATTGGTTTGAAAAGTTTTTACTAATGTCATTTGTTAATTCTTTTTCATCTTTATTTTTATTAAACTCAAAATTTAGAATTTTTGTTCTTTTATAATTTCCTTTATAAACCTCAATTAATTCACCTGGTAAAACTTTAAATATATTTTTAAAAA
>CACEIY010000039.1 GCA_902559635.1 uncultured Pelagibacteraceae bacterium
AATTTTTTTTGAAGTCACAGACTTTACATTCGGATTGTCTTTTTTTGCAAAGTTATAAACAGTTTTTTTAAAACCACCTACATTGATAATACCTTTATGATTAATCAATTTTAATAAATTTTTTGCTAATTGTTCATGGTACATAAAATTCATTTCAACATCATTAAAGGCTTCTTTATGAATAAATGGTTTTTTCGGTCATAGATATTCTTAGAATTAAAGAATTTTTATACATTTGGACTGCACATTCGCCACCTAATTTTGAAATTGCATAATTATTGATTGGTAAAACAGGATCATTTTCAGAATAGTTACCTTTAGTTCCTGGATAAACATAGTTTGTTGAAAAATATATCAGTTTAATATTTTTTTGACTACAGGCTCTAACAATATTTGAGGTACCTATAATATTTGTCAAAATACTTTTAGAAATATTTTTTTCATGTATCTTCATTGGTCTAGATAAAGCAGCACAATGAATCAAATAATCTGGTTTATTTTTTATTAGATATTTTAATACTGAGTTAAAGTTTTCAATATTTAATTTTGTTTTCGAAGGATATTCAATCTGATATTTGTGTTTTACTAATCTAAATATTGTAGCGAATCTTCCTGAACCACCTGTAAATACTATTTTTTTCATATAATTTTTGGCATTGGAGTATGTATAATAAATTTACCACCTCTTTTAATAAATTTTTTCTCTTTTTTAAATATTTCTTCTTTAAAATTCCAGGCACCTAAAAATACAAAATCAATATTTTTTTCAATAAAACCTGAATATTTAAAGATAGGAATTTTTGTACCTGGTGTATATTTATTTTGTTTATCTTTAGTAGTATCAACAAAATATGAGATTAAATTAGCATTTATTTTACAAAAGTTTAATATAGTTGTTGATTTTGCTGTAGCACCATAACCAATAATCTTTTTATTTTTTGAATTTATCTTAATAAATATATTCTTTAGTTTTTTTTTCGATAACTTTACTCTTTTAGCAAATTCTTTATATGTTGATAATTTTTAATTCCGTACGAGATTTCTTTTTTTCTTTGAATTTTGACACTTAAATTAATTTGTCTTTTATTATTTTTTTTTTTAATAAAATATCTATTAGATCCCCCATGGATTTTTAAATTTTCTACATGAAAAATTTCAAAATCATGTTTATTTAGAATACTTTCAATTCCAACCAGTGAGAAAACATATATATGCTCATTGTAGAATTGATCATAGGTATTTTGTTTTAAACACTCTAGTAATGATGGATCTTCAATTATAAGTATTCCTTGATGATTTAATATAATATTTATTGATTTAAAAACTTCATCTAGATTTTCTATATGACTTATAGTGTTTGCTGAATATATTAGATCAACTTTTCCGTCTTTTTTTAATAATTGTTTTGCAGTTTTGAGATTCCAATATTTAGAATATGTATTAAAACCCATCTTATTTGTAATTTTTTCAACATTTGAACATGGCTCAATACCAATAACTTTTTTTTTTGGAAAATTATTCATAAAACTTCCATCATTACTACCAATTTCAAGTATCTTTTTAGGTTTAAATTTTTTATTTATTAATTTAGATAGATCTTTGAAAGATTTGATCATAGTTTTTGACATAGATGATCTGTATGGATAACTATTATTAAACATAATTTTACTTGATATGGGTTTATTGATAGAAACCAATTTTGTTTTAAGATTTAAACCAATTTTTAATCTATATTTTTTTTCTTTATTAAAAAGCTGGTTTTTTTTAATATAATTATTTGCTAAAGGTTGTAGACCTAAATCTAAGAAGTTAATGATTTTTTTCAATTTAAATTTTCCTCTCTTAAGTCATTAAAAACTATTGGCCATTCAAGACATTTAGAATATTTATTAAACCAAAATGGGAGAAATCTTTCAGCTAAAAAACCGTAAATTCTTATTTTTCCATACCCATCTAAGTCAAAACCAAATATTTTTTCACACTCATTTAACCAACTAAAAATTGTTTCATAATATTTTATGATTAATTCTTTAGATTTACATATAAACATATTTCCTTGATTATATGATTTATTAGTATTTACGAATTTTCTAAAATCCTCTCTGTCATTTTCATTTAGTACATTGATAGCTTTATCTAAAACACCATTTCCATGAAACATATCAAAATGAAATTTTATATTACGATTTTTTTTTAAAATTGCCCCAGGATTTTTTATAAGAGAAATTTTTCCATATTTTAAAATTTTAGTCCATTTTATGTTATCGACGTATATTTGATCTCCCAAAATTACCTGGTAATCTTCCCATAATTTTGGAACTTTATTTAATATTCTGTCTTTAAATTTAAGATTTTTATTATCATTATTTTTTTCATTTAACCAAAATCTTCTGTATGCACAAAAACCAATCCAATCATTATCACTTATGTTTTTTATTTCATTTTTCCAAAACCAATAATGAAAAGTATATTCACCATAAAATTTATTTTTATCTGAGATATTTTCTTTAGATTTATCCGTAATCCACTCAGAATCAAATTTACTATTCCCTAATCCAACAGGTATATAATTGATTTTTTTAACTTTAGATAAAAGCTCGTTATGTATGCAAATACAAAACATCTTTAAATTTTGCATTTTAAAATCTTACTTCTTGGAATCTTAAATTTTTAGTATCTTTCTTTGATAAAATTGGTGATTTTGTACTCCAATTTATCTTTAAGTCCTTATCGTTCCATTTTACTCCAATTTCAGAATTCTTATCTCTATAATTTGTACAACCATATATAACTGTATTTTCTTTTTCTAGTCCAAGAAAACCATGAAGAAATCCAGGAGGTATATAAATAGATTTACTATTTTTTTCACTTAATATGATTTTGAAATGTTTCCCAAAAGTTTTTGATTTTTTTCTACAATCAACTACAACATCTAAAATTTTCCCTTTTAAACAAGATATATATTTTCCCTGTTGAAATCTTTTTTGCATATGCAAACCTCTTAAAACATTTTTTTTTGATTTTGATACAACAGTAAAAATTAATTTTTGTTTTATTAATTTTTCAATAGATAGTTCTCTAAAATAACCTCTATTATCATAAAAATTTTTTGATTTAAAAACTAGTAAATTTTTAAATTTTGTTTTTATAATTTTCATTTATAAAAGTTTTGTTAAATATTTTGAGTAATCACAATTACCATAAAATTTTATTGATTGTTTTAAATGTTTCTTATTTATCCATTTATTATTAAAAGCAATTTCCTCTAAACAAGCAATTTTAAGACCCTGTCGATTTTCAATTGCTGAGACAAATGAGCTTGTTTTATAAAATCATCCATTGAGCCAGTATCTAACCATGCTCCTCCTCTGCCAATTAAATCAGCTGATAATTGATTTTTTAATTTATAAAAATTTAATAAATCTACTATTTCTACCTCTCCTCGTTTAGAAGGTTTTAATTTTTTGGCAAAATTTACAACTTTATTATCAAAAAAATATAAACCTGTTATCGCAAGATCTGAAAAATATTTTTTCGGTTTTTCTTTAATTTTTGT
>CACEIY010000040.1 GCA_902559635.1 uncultured Pelagibacteraceae bacterium
AAGGTCATTTTCATCTAGACTAGATATTATTGAGTTAGAGTCATTAAATGATGAAAAAAATAAGAATATTATAGAAAAAAAAAATATAGATATTGGAAATGATAATTCTGTATCCTTAAAAGATATTCTGTTTAATTATGCTGGTTCTAAAGATTTTGGAAAACACTACACTTTTACTCAAGAAGAATTTAATAATTTTAAATTAACAACAATAAAAAATGTATTTATAGATGAGAAAAATATTGGATATATTGCAATTACTGAAAATGCAAATGATGTTAAAGCTGCAATTGATGAAAGAAAAACTTTTATAATTAGAACTGCATTTGCAGTAGGATTAGTTATTTTAATATTTTCATTTGTTTTAAATAGATATTTTTTGAAACCTATACAAAATATAGTCAGCTATACAAAGCAAATTAAAAATAAAGATAATAAAAAAACTGATATTGAAAAACTTAAAGTTAGAAATGATGAATTAGGACTTCTTTCAAATTCACTTGATGATATGACTTTAGAGCTTCAAAAAAGAATTTCTAATGCAGAAAATTTTTCAACTGATCTAGTCCATGAAATTAGGAATCCGTTAGCATCACTTAAAAGTGCATCTGAAATTCTTCATGATACAAAAGACTCAGATCAAAGGTTAAAATTGATTAATATTTTAAGTCACGATGTTCTAAGAATCGAGAGATTAATTACAGATTATTCTCAAATGTTAAAAGATGAAGTAGCTCTTTCAAAAGAAAAATTTAAAAAATTTGACGTTTTTCCAATTATTCAATCAGTTGTTGATGATTATAATAATATTTATCAAGTTAAGAGAGGAATTAATATTTCATGTAATAATGATGGAAATAAGAATTATATTATAAGTGGCATAGAAAATAGAATAGAGCAAATAATTGCTAATTTACTTGATAATGCAATTTCTTTTAGTGAGGATAATAAAAATATTGAAGTTAAAATTTCACAAAATACAAATCAGCAAGTTATAATTAATATTATTGATGAAGGACAAGGTTTTAAAGAGAAAGATACTTCAAAAATATTTAAAAGATTTTATAGCAATAGACCTGATAAATTTGGCCAGCATTCTGGTTTAGGATTAAACATTGTAAAAAATCTAGTTGAACTTCATAAAGGTTTGATTAACGCTTCAAATAGATATCAAAAAAAAGGTGCTAATATTGAAATTATATTTCCAAAGTCTTAAACATTTATTGATTAAAATAAATATTATAGTAAAAAACTCGCCATGGATGATTTTAAAGTAAAAGATATATTACAAGCTGATTTTGGAAGAAAAGAAATTTCGATTGCTGAAAGTGAAATGCCAGGTTTAATGGCTTTAAGAGAAGAATATTCTAAAGCAAAACCATTGAAAGGTGCAAGGATCATTGGATGTCTTCACATGACAATTCAGACAGCAGTATTAATTGAAACTTTAGTTGCATTAGGTGCAGAAGTGAGATGGTCATCTTGCAATATTTTTTCAACTCAAGATCATGCTGCTGCTGCTATCGCTAAAGAAGGAATACCAATTTATGCATGGAAGGGTGAAACTGAAGAAGAATATATATGGTGTATTAAGCAAACAATAGTTGGTAAACCAGATTGGAAGCCTAATATGTTGCTGGATGATGGAGGAGATTTAACTGCTATCATGCACAAAGAGTATAAAAATTTAATGAAAGATATTAAAGGTGTTTCAGAGGAAACTACTACTGGAATTAAAGCTCTCAGTAAAATGGAAAAAGATAAATCGCTATTAGTCCCTGCAATTAATGTTAATGACTCAGTTACTAAATCAAAATTTGATAATTTGTATGGATGTAGAGAAAGTTTAGTGGACGGAATTAGAAGAGCAACAGATGTAATGATGTCAGGAAAAATTGCAATAGTAGCGGGCTTTGGCGATGTAGGTAAAGGAAGTGCTGCATCTTTAAGACAAAGTGGAGCTAGAGTTTTAGTTACCGAAGCAGATCCTATTTGTGCACTTCAAGCTGCAATGGAAGGGTATGAGGTAGTTTTAATGGAAGAAGCTATTAGTCGAGCCGATATTGTAGTAACAGCAACTGGAAACAAGGATATTGTTACTGCTGATCATATGAGAGATATGAAAGATAGAGCAATATTGTGTAATATTGGTCACTTTGACAATGAGATACAAGTTGAGGCTTTAAGAAATTACAAATGGACAGAAGTTAAACCCCAAGTTCATGAAATAGAACTTCCAAGCGGTAAAAGAATTATTCTTTTAGCTGAAGGAAGATTGGTTAATCTTGGTTGTGCAACTGGACACCCAAGTTTTGTAATGAGTGCATCTTTTACTAATCAAGTCATTGCACAAATAGAGCTTTGGCATAATCATAAAAATTATGAAAATAAAGTTTATGTATTACCAAAACATTTAGATGAAAAAGTAGCAACATTACACCTTAAAAAAGTTGGAGCAAAACTTACAAAATTGTCAAAAGAACAGGCAGATTATATTAGTGTTGAAACAGAAGGTCCTTTCAAATCAGATGCCTACCGCTATTAAAGATAGCAAAATTGATATTACTTCTGAAAGATCAACTAAGGAATTAGCTGAAAAATTTACACAATATCTTGAGGGGGGTGAATTTATTTTTTTATATGGAGAAATGGGAGTTGGAAAAACAACTTTTGTTAAATATTTAATTCATGAATTTCAAAAAATTAATAAATCCTCAATTACAGAAATCACAAGTCCAACATTTAATTTGTTAAATGAGTATCAAATTAATGATTTAAAAATTAAACATTATGATTTGTTTAGAGTTAAAAATAAATTGGAAGCTATAAACTTAGATATTTTTGAAAAAGATAATAATACCATAACTCTTATAGAGTGGCCTCAATTGATTGTTAATGAGAATAAAATAAAGTCTATAGATTTAAACTTCAATTATGAAAACGAGCTTAATAATAGAAGTGTATTTATCAAAGGTATAAATTAATTATTTTAAGATGAAAAGGTTTAAAAATTTTAAAAGAATAAAAGGTGATGCATCTTTTAGAAGTTTTTACAGAAATGATAATAATAAATCAATAATAGTATTTTCTGCTAAAGAAAAATCTAAAAATCTCTTAATTTATGATGCTATTAATAAGATTCTAATAAAAAATAAAATTTTAGCACCTAAAATGTTGAGTCAGAATTACTCTAAAAATTATATAGAAATAGAAG
>CACEIY010000041.1 GCA_902559635.1 uncultured Pelagibacteraceae bacterium
GTAATGAGCACTCATTAATGCCAATCTAATAACTTGACCACTAATCTTTTTTCTAAAATTTTTTATCTTTAGAATATTTCCCTGAGACTTGGCCATTTTTTCATTTGACATAGTAATAAAAGCATTATGAATCCAATAATTGGCAAAAACTTTAGTTTCGTTTGCACACCTAGATTGTGCTATTTCATTTTCATGATGTGGAAAAACTAAATCTATTCCACCTCCATGAATATCAAATTCTTTTCCCAAAAATTTTTTCGACATCGCAGAACATTCTAAATGCCAACCAGGCCTTCCTTTTCCCCAAGGGGAATCCCAAGAAGGTTCATCATTATTTGAAGGTTTCCATAATACAAAATCTTCTGAATTCTTTTTGTTTTCACTAATTTCTACTCTTGATCCTGCTATTAAATCTTCTAATTTTTTATTTGAAAGTTTTCCATAATCTGAAAATTTTTTTACCTCAAAATAAATATGTTTATTATTTTCGTAAGCAAAACCCTTTTTAATTAGCTCTTTGGTCATTTCAATCATCAAATCAATATGTTCTGTAGCTTTTGGTTGATGAGTAGGATTTTCACAATTCAAATATTTACAATCTTCTAAAAAACTTTTGGTCACTTTATCAGTAAGTTCTTTTGTAGATATTTTTTGTTCTTGAGAAGATTTGATAATTTTATCATCTATATCAGTTATGTTTCTTACATATGATACTTTCTCAAATTTATTTTTAAGTAGCTTAAATAGAATATCAAAAACAACTAATGGTCTAGCGTTACCAATATGAGGATCATCATAAACTGTAGGTCCACAAACATACATTCCAATATTTTTATTATCTTTAGGAACGAAGAGTTCTTTTTTATTTGTTAAATTATTTGTTAAAAAAATATCCATTTTAATTGTTTAAGAAATATACCTAATTTGATGATTTGTTAATCTAATTGATTAACTAGGAATTTTGCATACTGGAATAGGCTCCATTTTATGCAAATTTTGTTTTCTTATTTTTTCGTATTTTGCTTTGTGAGGTGAATTAGAATTCATCATAGCATCTTCTAAATCTTCATATTTAAATCCTAATTGACCTTCATCAGTTCGACCATCATCCCAAAGGCCATCTGTAGGAGGAGCATCAATTATTTCTTTTAATATGCCTAATTCTTTTCCTAGTTCCCAAACTTCCGATTTATTACAATCAGCTATAGGTGAAATATCTACGCCGCCATCTCCATATTTTGTATAAAACCCAACTCCAAAATCCTCAACTTTATTTCCTGTCCCAACTACAATGCCTTTATTTGCAGCAGCTACTTGATAAAGAGTCGTCATCCTTAATCTTGCTCTAGAATTAGCAAATCCATGTTCATTATCAAACTTATTAAGAGTAGACGAAAATGACTCAAATAGTTTATCTAAATTAATGTTGTGAGCTTCAACATTTTTAAAATTCTTAACTAGCCAATCTTTATGTTTTAAACTTAAGTCGTGTTGATTTTCTTTTTGTCTAATTGGCATTGACAAAACTATTGTTTTTAATCCTGTCATAGCACTTAAAGTACTTGATACAGATGAATCAATTCCTCCAGATATTCCTATAACTAATGACTCTGCCTTACTAGGCATTTGATCAACATAAGATTTGATCCAATTTGATATATATTTTACTTTTTCTGATGGATTCATACTTTCTTTATAATTAGTCACCTATTACTGAAAAGCAATGGTTTAAGATGCCGCCTGAATAGCATTTTTAGAATACAAGCTATTCTTTTTTATCTCATCTGAAATCAAAAATGCTAGTTCTAATGCTTGATTAGCATTTAATCTAGGATCACAATGTGTGTGATATCTTGAAGATAAGTCTTTGTCAGAAATTTTTTGAGCACCTCCAGTACATTCTGTCACATTTTGACCTGTTAATTCAATATGCAATCCTCCTGCATAGCTTCCCTCACTCTGATGGCATGCAAATACATTTTTAACTTCACTTAAAACACTATTAAATGGTCTTGTTTTAAATCCAGTAGAAGCCTTAATTGTGTTTCCATGACATGGATCACATGACCATATAACATTAATACCTTCTTTTTTAATTGATCTAATAAGTTTTGGTAAATGTTTAGATACATTTTCATAACCAAATCTTGATATTAATGTAATTTTACCTTTTTCATTTGATGGATTAATTTTATTACAAAGATTAATTAAATCATCAGCTTTTAGTGTTGGACCACACTTGATACCAATAGGATTTTCTATCCCTCTACAAAATTCAACATGACCTCCATCAAGTTGTCTAGTTCTATCACCAATCCAAACAAAATGCGCTGAAGTATCATGATTTTCACCGGTAGTAGAGTCTGTTCTAGTCATTGACTCTTCAAATGGTAACAATAAAGCTTCATGAGATGTCCAAAAGTTTACAGTTTTTAATCTTCTATTGAAATCTGAATTTATTCCACAAGCATCCATAAAAGCTAGAGCATTTGCAATTTGATCTTCTAATTCTTTAAATCTTTTAGCCTCCGGACTTTTTTTAATAAAACCTAAATTCCAAGTATGTACTTTTTTTAAATCTGCAAAACCTCCATGTGAAAACGCTCTAATTAAATTTAAAGTTGCTGCAGATTGTGAGTATGCTTTAAACAATCTTTTTGGATCTGGAATTCTTGATTTTTCTTTAAATTCAATTCCATTAATATTATCTCCAAGATAACTTGGTAATTCTATGCCATCTTTAACTTCAACAGGTGAACTTCGAGGTTTTGAAAACTGCCCTGCAATTCTTCCTAGCTTTACAACTGGTAATGATGCTGAGTAAGTTAATACTAGAGACATTTGTAGCATTAATTTAAATGTATCCCTTATATTATCAGGATGGAATTCAGCAAAACTTTCTGCACAATCTCCACCTTGTAATAAAAAAGCTTTTCCATCAACAACTTCTGCAAGTTGTTGTTTAAGATGTCTAGTTTCTCCAGCAAAAACTAAAGGAGGAAAAGAATTAATTTTTCCCAAAACTTGGTCCAATTCTTTTTTATCCGGATATTCCGGAATATGTTTTACTGGATATTTTCTCCAACTATTTTTTTTCCAATTTTTCATATACAACTCAAAAGTGTTTTAACAGAGTTTAT
>CACEIY010000042.1 GCA_902559635.1 uncultured Pelagibacteraceae bacterium
TTCTGCTAGCAAGTATGGTGTGTGATAAGCTGCTCTACCAATCATGACTCCATCCGTTTTTTTAAGATGACTATTAATTTCTTTAATTGAAGTAATTCCTCCATTAATTATAATTTCTTCATTTGGAAAATCTTCTTTCAATTTATAAACATAATCATATTTAAGAGGTGGAATATTCAAATTTTGCTTGGGTGTAAACTTACCAAGCATTGCTTTTCTTGCATGAATTATAAAAGTTTTAATCCCAGTTAATTTTAAAATAGAAATAAAATTATACAAATTTCCATAATCTTCCACATTATCATATCCAATTCTAGTTTTAATCGTTACTGGAAGTTTAGTAGCTGATTGCATTTTATCTAGACAATCTGCAACTAAGTTTGGTTCTTTTATTAAACATGCACCAAATCTGTTTTTCTCAACTTTTCTGCTAGGGCATCCTAAATTAAGGTTGATTTCATCATAACCAAAATCTTCACCAATTTTTGTTGCTTCTGCTAAAAGTTTTGGAGAAGATCCACCTAATTGAAGAACAACTGGTTTTTCATTGATATTAAATTCAAGTAATTTTTTTTTGTTTCCTCTGCTTATTGCTTCATCAACAATCATTTCAGTGTAAAGAAGAGTGTTTTTAGAAATTAATCTTAGAAAAAAACGCTCATGACGATCCGTGCAATCCATCATAGGAGCAACTGATATTTTCCTATTCATGTCTTAACTTTATATTATCTTTTTATGAGTTTGAAGCTTCAGAATCTTCTTCTGGTGCATCTGCTCCTTGATTTTCTGATTCTGATACTTCATCTAAAGAAACTTCGCCTTGTTCATTCATTGTTTCTTCTCCTACTGAAGAATCAACATCAGTTTTTACTGTTTCTGATAGTTCAGCTAGATCTTCTTTAGATACTTGTATTTTTTCTGGAGTTTTTCTAGCTCTTTTAGATGGCAAAATTGGAGTACCACTTTTTGAAATTTCACCTTTGTAAAGACTTTCAAAATCATCACCTACTTCTTCATCATCTTCAATACTTTCGTCAACTTGCTCTACATGTTTTCTAAGTTTATAAACAGCACTTTCAGTTAAATCAGAAACTTTAATTTTTTCATCAGCAATTTCTCTTAAAGAAATAACAGTGTTTTTATCATTATCTTTATCTATTGTAGGTTCAATTCCTGCATTTAATTGAGTTGCTCTTTCTTTAGCAACTAGAACTAATTCGTAAGGACTTTCTACTTTATCAATGCAGTCTTCTACGGTTACTCTCGCCATGGGCGGTTATTTATACCTCAGTACTTAAAAAATCAAGCATTTTCTATATATGAACAGGATTTAGCTTTTTTCTAGTTAAAAACAATATCACTAGTGATGCAAATATATAAATTGCAGAAATAATTGCAATTTGTTCAATAGAAAATCCCTTATCAATTAATAATCCAAATAAAGCTGTTCCAAAGGCTGTTGAAAATACCATTAAGGCAGTTGTTAAAGCTTTAATAGATCCAATATATTTTACTCCATATATTTCGGCCCATGTAGATGAGCCTAATACATTGGCAAAGCCATTTGAAATACCAATTAATCCAAGAAATATGAATGCAGAAATTGATAAATCCAGATAAATCAGAACCAAAGTTGAAAATAATAAAGGAACATTCATAAAAATTAATAACTTCCTACTTGTGAACTTATCTATCAAAAACCCAGAAATTAATAATGTTATTACAGATAAAATTGAATAAGCCATAAATGATTGAGCTATTACAAATGATCCCCATTCTTTAGACTCTGTAATAAAGGATTGATAAACAAATACTCCAGTCGCAATCCATGGCATAGCCAACATATTAGAGCAAATCACATAAAATCTGTAATCTTTTAAAACTTCACTTCTTTTCCATTGTTTTATATTTTTTTCTCTAAATTTTTCATCGTCTGATTCTTCTCTAGAATCAAAATTTAAATTTTTGATTAAAAAAAATGAAAACATTGGTAAAAAAATTAAAACTAATATCGAAATTGAAATCCAAATATTTTGCCATGTTGTTATAGTTAATAAATAAACTATTAGAACTGGCAAAATAAACTCAGCTGTAGAAAGACCAAACCAACCTGTGCTTAAAGCCTTTCCTCTAGATTTTGTAAAATATCTTGAAATAGTTGTTGTAGCTGTATGAGACATCATTCCTTGACCTGAAAATCTCATTAAAAAAATAGCAATAAATAAAAAAATAATAGAGGAAATTTGTGAAAAGAATAAGCAAGAGAATGATAAAAGTATTGTTACAAAAAAAGCAAATTTAAATATATTGATATCATCTATTTTTTTTCCAACCCATATTAATAAAAAACTGCTCAATAAGGTTGCTGAAGCATAAATTGATCCAAATTGTCCCTGGGTGATAGAAAGTGCATCACGTATACTCGAATTAAATAATCCTAAAAAAAAACTCTGTCCAAAACTTGAAAAAAATGTAAAAATAAAACCAAATACAATTACTTTTAAACTTAAACTTTTAAACATAGAAAAATTATGACTTGTAATGTTGCTTTCATCGGTCTTGGAGTTATGGGTTACCCTATGGCAGGTTATATATCAAAAGGGGGTCACAATGTAACTATTTTTAACAGAACAAAATCAAAAGCAGAAAAGTGGATTAAAGAATACAAAGGTAAAATAGCTGAAACTCCTGCTGAAGCAGCAAAAGATGCTGAATATATTTTTACCTGTGTTGGAAACGATAATGATTTAAGAGAAGTTACTTTTGGTAATAATGGTGCTTTTAAATCAATTAAAAAAAATTCTATCTATATTGATAACACTACTGCATCAGCAACTATTGCTAGAGAAATTTATGAATACGCAAAAAAAAATGGGTTTGGTGCATTAGATGCACCAGTATCTGGTGGGCAAGCTGGTGCTGAAAATGGAGCATTAACTGTTATGATTGGTGGTGATCAAGCTGATTTTGATAAAGCTAAAGATAAAATTGATTGTTACAGCAAAAAAATGAAGCTTCTTGGAAAAGCTGGAAGTGGACAGCTTGCAAAAATGGTTAATCAAATTTGTATTGCTGGATTAGTACAAGGACTATCTGAAGGAATCA
>CACEIY010000043.1 GCA_902559635.1 uncultured Pelagibacteraceae bacterium
TGCAGATGTTGGTGCTGATTTAGTTGGTAAAGTTGAAGCAGGTATTCCAGAAGATGATCCTAGAAATCCTGCTGTAATTGCTGATAATGTTGGAGATAATGTTGGTGACTGCGCAGGTATGGCAGCTGATTTATTTGAAACATATGCTGTTACAATTGTTGCAACAATGGTTTTATCTTCAATCTTTTTTGTTGGAGATTTAAACATGATGATATATCCACTTACAATTGGCGCTGCTTGTTTGTTAACATCTATTATTGGTACTTTTTTTGTAAAACTTGGAAGAAATAATAATGTTATGAATGCATTATATAAAGGCTTTATTGTTTCAGCTGTATCTTCATTAGCAATTTTATGGCCTGTTACAGATCATGTTATAGGTTTTACAAATGAATACACGGTAAATGATAAAACTTTTAATGGTATGAGTTTATATTACTGTGGTGTTATAGGATTGGTTATCACAGGTTTATTAATTTGGATTACGGAATATTATACAGGTACAAGTTACAGACCTGTTAAATCTGTTGCATTATCTTCAACAACAGGACATGGAACTAACGTTATTCAAGGATTAGCTGTATCAATGGAAGCTACAGCCATTCCTGCATTAATAATTGTTTCAGGTATTTTAATTACTAACTCAATAGCAGGACTATTTGGTATAGCTATTGCTGTTACTACTATGTTAGCTTTAGCTGGAATGGTTGTAGCACTAGATGCTTACGGACCAGTAACAGATAATGCTGGTGGTATTGCTGAAATGTCAAATTTAGATAAAAAAGTAAGAAAGACTACAGATGCTTTAGATGCTGTTGGCAATACAACAAAAGCTGTTACTAAAGGTTATGCCATAGGATCAGCAGGTTTAGGTGCTTTAGTTTTATTTGCTGCTTACACTGAAGATATTAAACATTTTTCAAAAGAACCTGGATCAGCTCTAGAGGGCATTGTTGTTACTTTTGATTTGTCTAATCCTTATGTAGTAGTTGGTTTATTAATTGGAGGAATGTTACCATATTTGTTTGGCTCTATGGGTATGCAAGCTGTTGGTAGAGCAGGTAGTGCAGTAGTTGTTGAAGTTAGAAGACAATTTAAAAAATTTCCTGGTATCATGAAAAGAAAACAAAAACCAGATTATGCAAAATTAGTAGACTTATTGACAGTTGCAGCAATTAAAGAAATGATAATCCCATCTTTATTACCAGTTCTTTCACCAGTTGTACTTTATTTCATAATTTTATCTATCGGTGGCCAAGTGGCTGCTCTCGCATCAGTAGGAGCAATGTTATTAGGAGTAATTATTACAGGATTATTTGTTGCGGTATCTATGACAGCTGGTGGTGGTGCTTGGGATAATGCAAAAAAATATATTGAGGATGGCAAACATGGTGGAAAAGGATCTGAAGCTCATAAAGCAGCTGTAACTGGAGATACAGTTGGAGATCCTTATAAAGATACGGCCGGACCAGCAGTTAATCCAATGATTAAAATAACTAATATTGTTGCTTTGTTACTTTTAGCTGTAATTGCAGGATAATTAGTTTTTAATCCTCTTTTTACCAAGAGGATCATCAATTTTTTGTCTTAAAGATGATAAAAAATTATATACGAAAGATTTTTTTGAGTAGTTCAAACCTGTTTTATCTTCATTAAATTTCAAATCATTCATATCATCTTTGTTATAAAATTTTTTACTTAATAAAATTCCAGTATTATCAATTTCAAGTACTAAAACGTTATTTGTAAGCAGTCTTCTCTTTCCTAATTTACTTAATTTTGAACTACTAGTTTTTCTTTCTATATAAATAAATACATCGTTATCAAATGTACTTTTTGTTGAAGGAGGGCCAATTAATTTGATTATGTCATTTTTATTTGTAGAGTTTATTTTAAGTTTTGCTTGTTTTTTTTCTAAATTATGTACACCATGATGTTGTACAACTTTATTTAATGAACAACTTGCTAAAAAAATTATTGAGAGTATTAATATTTTTTTCATGAAAAATAATTATATAAATCTTTATAATAATTTTATTAAATTAACTACTAATAAATTCTTATATAAAGGTATACAGAATCAACAAGATGTTTTTTCAGATCGATTAACTTTATTTTTATTACATTTTGCCTTTTTTTTAAAAGAATTTAAGAATTCTGATAATCAAAAAATTCTACAAGAAATATATGATTTTAATTTTAGACAGTTAGAGTTGAGTATAAGAGAAATTGGTTATGGAGATCAATCTGTTAATAAAAAAATGAAAGACTATATAAACAATTTCCATGCAATTATTTCCAATATCCATTTTTGGAATGAATTAAATCGTACAGAAAAAGAGAAAAATATATCACCCTTTTTAACTAATTTTAAAAATATAGGTTATTTAGTTGATTATTTTGATGAATTTAGAAATAATCTTGCAAATAAAACTTTAAAATCTTTTTTAAAAAGTGTAAGTAACAATAATTATGGCAGTTCCAAAACGTAAACAGACACCCTCTAGAACAGGAATGAGAAGGGCTCAAAACATGAAATTTTCCTCTAAGAATGTTGTGGAAGATAAAAAATCAGGTGAATACAGACTTTCTCATCATTTAGATTTAAAAACGGGAATGTATAAAGGTCGACAAGTTTTAGACCCTAAAGAATAATTTGTAAGCAGCTATGTCAGAAATGATTAAAATTGCAGTTGATGCAATGGGAGGTGATAATTCACCTAAGAAAGTTATTGATGGAATTATTCATAATCATAAATCTGATAAAAATAATTTCTATAAAATATTTGGAGATAAAAAAAAAATAGAAAACTTAATTAATTCTAAAATAGATCAAAATAATTTTGAAATTATAAACACTTTAAATAAAGTAGATAGTGAAGATAGTCCTCTAGAAGCAGCAAAAAAAGGTAAAGATACTAGTATGTGGTTAGCAGTTGAAAGTGTAAAAAATAAAAGTTGTGACATTGTTATTTCTGCTGGTAACACAGGAGCATTGCTTGTTATTTCAAAACTTAATTTAAAAATGATAGAAAATATAGATAAACCTGCTTTATCAGCTTTGTGGCCAAACAAAAAAGGAATGAGTGTTGTTTTGGATCTA
>CACEIY010000044.1 GCA_902559635.1 uncultured Pelagibacteraceae bacterium
AAATTTTTTCTTATTTTTTTTAATTTTATTATATTTTTTGGCGACATTTATTCAGTTGGATTAAACTATAATTATTATATTTATTTTAATATGTACATAGAAAATAACGTTATAAAAAAATATATTTCTTTTTGGTTAGCATCAATGTTTTGGATAATTTCTATAATGATAATAGTTGGTGGTTTAACAAGACTTACTGATTCAGGTTTATCAATTACTGAATGGCAGCTTTTTTCTGGTTTTTTACCACCTTTAAATACTACTGATTGGAAGAATTATTTTGATTTATATAAAGAAATACCCGAATTTAAACAACAAAATTATTCTATGACATTGCAGGAATTTAAAATAATTTTTTGGTGGGAATGGGCGCATAGATTTTTAGGTAGAATTATAGGAATTTTGTTTTTAATACCTTTAATTTTTTTTACTTTCAAGGAAGGATATAAAAAGTTAATTAATTTATATATAATTTTTTTCTTAATTTGTTTTCAGGGATTTATCGGATGGTATATGGTTTCAAGTGGTTTAGTCGATAGAGTAGATGTAAGTCATTTCAGATTATCATTTCATTTAATTATAGCTTTTCTAATAATAACGTTGATTTTATGGAATTTTTTTCATCTAACAATTCAAAAAAATTTTGATGATAAGTTAAGTTACTTTATCCCATTACTTTTTTTAATTTTTATATATTGTCAAATTATTATTGGTGCTTTTGTTTCTGGCATGGATGCAGGCCAAATATATAATTCTTGGCCTTTAATGGGTAATTCTTATTTTCCTGATGATAATAAAATTATTAATATTCTTAAACTTTCCGCATTTAGTGAGCCATCTTTGGTTCAATTTATGCATAGAAATTTAGCTTATGTCATATTAGTTTTATATATTTTTATATTTTTTAAAATTTACAGAAAAAAATTAAGAAATTTATATCCAGCTATAAATTTTGTCGGTTTATTTTTGATTATACAAATTTTATTGGGAATAATAACATTAATTTATGGTGCACAGATTTATATAGCTTCTATGCACCAAATAAGTTCTATATTTTTAGTCAGTTCATCAGTCTATTTTTTATATTTAAATTCTAACTGACAGCTTTTAAAGTTCCTTTAGATGATTTATTTAAAGCTTGATCTAGATCTTCAATAATATCATCAATGTGCTCCAAACCAATACATAATCTAACATAACTCTGAGTAACTCCAGATGCAGCAAGTTCTTCATCATTTAATTGACTATGTGTTGTACTAGCTGGATGAATAGCTAAACTTCTAGCATCACCAATATTTGCAACATGATAAAACATTTTCAAAGACTCTATAAATTTTTTACCAGCTTCAAAACCACCTTTTAATTCAATACCAATCATAGGGCCATTTCCACCTTTGAGATATTTTTTGGCTCTATCCGCTAAAGGCTTATCATGTTCAGTAGAATAAATTACTCTTGTTATTTCCTTATGTTTTTTTAAATATTCAACAACTTTTTGAGCATTTTCACAGTGTTGTTTCATTCTTAACGGAACAGTTTCGAGTCCTTGAATAATAGAAAATGCATTATCAGGTGAACAGGCTGAACCTAAGTCTCTTAATAAACAAACTCTAGCTCTAACTGCAAAAGGAATATTTGCTCCAGTAAGTTCAGGCACAACTTTACCCCAAACAGCTCCTTTATAACTAGCATCAGGTTCATTAAATAATGGTTGCCTTTTAGGATCTGCTGTCCAATCAAAATTACCACTATCAACAATACTTCCTGCTATAGCAGTACCATGACCTCCAATATATTTTGTCAGTGAATGAACTACTACAGCCGCACCATGTTCAATTGGTTTACATATTATAGGTGCAGCAGTATTATCCATTATTAAAGGTATATTGTATTTTCGACCTATATCTGAAACTTCTTTAATTGGAAATACTCGTAAATAAGGGTTAGGCAAAGTTTCTCCATAAAAAGCTCTAGTTTTATCATCTATTGCTTTTTCAAAGTTTTTAGGGTCTTTTGGGTCAGCATATCTTATTTCAATACCTAGTTTGCTTAAAGTATGTGTAAATAAAGATACAGTTCCTCCATAGAGATCTGTTGAACTAACAATATTATCTCCAGTTTGAGCAACATTTAATACTGCAAATGCTGATGCAGTCTGTCCAGATGCTACTGTTAGACAAGCCAAACCACCTTCTAATTCTGCAAGTCTTTTTTCTAATACATCATTGGTTGGGTTCATTATCCTTGTGTAGATATTACCAAATTCTTTTAAAGCGAATAGGTTGGCCGCATGATCTACACTATTAAATTGATAAGATGTAGTTCTGTAAATAGGAACAGCAACTGCATTTGTTGTAGGATCGCTTCTATAGTCACCACCATGTATGGCTATAGTTTCTGGATTATTTTTTTTTATACTCATTATTACTCCTTTTTTAGTGCTTTAACTTTATGTAAGGCGCACAATATAGTTCAAATGCCTACCGATTATTTTAAGTAAAAATTCCATTTTAGCAGTTGTATGCCCGCAATAGGATCAAATCGGCAATATTACTTTTACCAGATTATACCTATTTTACAAGAAAAATATAAAATTGACTTTGGAATTAATAATAGTATTAATCCTGGCACAATGACAAAATTCTTAAAAAAAGACCAGCTTAGTTCAAACTGGTACGAAATTGATGCAAAAAATGCAGTTGTAGGAAGATTAGCTACTTTAATATCAAAAATAATTCGTGGAAAAAATAAAGCAACTTTTACACCTCACATGGATGATGGAGATTTTGTTATAGTTAAAAATATTGAACAAATAAAATTTACTGGGAAAAAATTTCAAAATAAAAAATATTATAGGCATACTGGTTATCCAGGAGGTATTAAAGAAACTACACCAGAAAAATTATCAGAAAAAAAACCAGGTGAAGCTTTAAAATTAGCTGTAAAAAGAATGTTACCTGGTGGTGTTCTAGGAAAAAAACAACTTACAAAGTTAAAAATTTATGCTGGTAGTGAACATCCTCATTCTGCTCAAAACCCTAAAGTTATTGAAATTAATAAATTAAATAATAAAAATATTGTAAGAAACTAGTATGCAAA
>CACEIY010000045.1 GCA_902559635.1 uncultured Pelagibacteraceae bacterium
AATAAAAGTTATTAATGACAAAAATTTTGAAAAATTACTTAACAAAAAACCTAAATAAATAATTGATACATTTGATATAAAAAACAACAAAACAGTTTTTAAGTGATTTTTTTTAAATGTTATTAAAATTTTATGATGAAGATGTGAATTATCTGCAGAAAAAATTGATTTTTTAAGAATAGCTCTATTAGTGCTTACAAATAAAAAATCATATACTGGATACCATAATGGCCATATTAAATATACAGGATGTACTTCAAAACTATTATAAAGTTCTACAGTTAAAAAACTTACAAAAAATCCTATAAATAAACTTCCTGTATTACCACTAAAAAATTTAAATTTTGTTTTAGTTGATAATAAATTTAAAATTAAGTTAAAAATTACTGGAACAAGGAGTAGTTTAATTAGATATATTGTATTAGGTTCTTCAATTAAATATATGTAGTAACCTAAGCAACATATAAAAAAAGTTAATAATAGACCATCAACACCATCAATATAATTTGTAGCATTTATTAACAATCCTGTGGCAAGGATTAAAAAGGGTAACTGAAATTTTCCTAAATTTAGAGTTCCAACATATTCATAACTTCCTATATCGTTAATATTTATTCCATTAAGAATTAAATATGCAGATGGTATTATTATAAATATGATCTTATTTGATGGGTTGAGATTAATCCTATCATCAATAAAACCAATTAAGCAAATAAAAAAACCGATTGAAATAATTAATTCAATATTATGATTAAATTCAAAAAAATTAACTATTATTAAATAAAATAAATAAATGATTATTCCACCAGTATTAAACACTTTAGAATTATGAATTTTTCTAACATTAGGTTTATCATAGAAATCTAATTTTTTTGAAATAAACACTGTAAACAGAAGCAATATTAAATATAAAATTGTTAGATTTACAGGTAGCATAATTTTAATTAAAAGTTTCTATAACCCTTATGTATAATATCAAATTAGTTTTAAATATATATATTTTAAAAAATAAAAATTTCAAATTTATTAAAATAAAAAACCTAAAAAAAAGGAAAGTATAATTAATGTCAAATATTATAATCTTCTTTTTAACTTTTTATATTTTATTAATATCTGTAATTGGATATGGCATATTATTTCAAAATTTATGTTTTGGAACAATCAAAGATATGAGAGATCAAAAAGTAATTTATACAGGGTTCTATGGTTTGTTCTTAATTACATTAATTTCTTTAATAACAAGTTTATTTATATCACATAATTTTATACACAATATTTTATTACATTTAGTAGGAATTTTATCATTTATATTTTTAAAGGTAAAAAATAAAAAAAATTATTTAAAAATTATTTTTTTAATCTCACTTTTTACTCTTTCAGCATTGTTAATATCTAAAACTCATGATGATTTTTCTTATTATCATTTTACCTTTACGAAATATTTAACAGAACAAAAAGTAATTTTTGGTATGGGAATTATAGGACATGGATATAAATTATTATCTTCGTTATTCTTTTTAAATTCAACATTTTATTTACCTTTTATTGAATATTTTTCTTTTCATTTCTCTTTACTATTTTTTTTAATTTTTTTTAATTTTTTTTTATTAAAAGAAATCATTTCTCAAAGTATTCATGAGGTTGTTAAATTTTTATATATATTTGCTTTTACATTTTTTAATTTATCATTTACTAGGTTAGCAGAGTTTGGCACAGATAAAGTGGGTCAACTTTTAATAGTAATTTTAATTATTAAAATTTTTCAATATACTTGTTTTGATAATAACAAATCTAAAATTGAAAATATTTTATTTTTAATACCTTTATTGGGTTTTTGTATTAGTTTAAAAACTTATTTTTTGCCATATATATTACTTGGATTAATAATATTACTTTTAGATGAAAAATTTTTTAAAAGTCTAAAAATTATATTTTATTCAAAATCTTTTTTTATTTTATTCATATCCTTATCTATTTATTTTTTTCATCATTTTATTTCAACAGGCTGTTTAATCTCTCCTTTAAGTTTTACATGCTTTGGTGAGAATTTGTATTGGGCAGATGATAGCAAGTCTTATAAAGATCTTTCTCTCTGGCTTGAGCAATGGGCAAAAGCTGGGGCAGGGCCAAATTTTAGAGTTGAAAATCCATTAGAATATATTCAGAATTTAAACTGGGTGCCAAACTGGATAGAAAAATATTTTATAGGAAAGTTTTTAGAACAGTTAGAATTATTAATAGCAGTTTTTTTTATAATATTTGTTTTATTTAAAAATTTTAAAATAAAAATTAAGGAAAAAATATTGGACAAAAAAATTTCATTATTCTATGTGATAATTTTAACAATTTTTTTTATTTGGTTTATTAAACATCCATCTTTAAGGTATGGAGGTTATTCTATAGTTTTTTTAACATTATCTATTCCAACGGCACTATTATATCAGAAGATAAAAAATAAAAACATTTTCAGAAAAAAACTGAAATATCTAGTTATATTCATAATAGTTATTTTTAATTTAAAAAATATTAATAGAATTGATAAAGAGTTTAAACGAACTGACATATATAAATTTGATAATTTTCCTTTTTTTGCAATTCCAGAAAAAAAATTTATTTCTGAAAAGTTTCCATCGGGATTAATAATTTATAGAACTAGTGGTCATTGTTGGAATACTCCAACGCCATGTATTGGAAATTTATCAGGTAAAATCAATGTAAAGAATAATAATGGATATTATTTTATTTATAGATAACTATGATTTCTTGATACGATGCTTTACTCAAAAATAATTTTAATTTTTTTAAATTTTCTAGATTATTTTCAACAAAAAAATATTATTAAATTAATTAATAAAAAATTTTTAAAGCCAATAGTTATATTTGATGTAGGTGCACATTATGGAGAAACAGTTAAGCTATTTCATAAAAAATTAAATATTAAGAAAATTTATTCTTTTGAAGCTAGTTCTAAAAACTACAAAATACTTAAAAAAAATATTTCTAAATATACTTCAAAAAATATTGAAATATATAACTATGGTATAGGAAGAGAATTATCTAAAAGTTATATTAATCAAACTTTAGAATCTTCC
>CACEIY010000046.1 GCA_902559635.1 uncultured Pelagibacteraceae bacterium
CCATTCAGAAATTCCAATTGCAAATATCAAAACATAAATAGCCATTTCATCATGCATCTCTCTTGAAATTAATCCTCTTGCTATACCATCAACTAAAAGGGCCATTAAGATACTTGGTACTGTTAATTGAACATCTGTTAATCTCATAACAATCATCTCATATTTTCCACCAAAATATCCTGCTGTTAATCCTAAACCAACTCCTAACAACAAACTAAAAATTATTGCTGAAAAACCAACAATTAGAGAAATTCTAGATCCATATAAAATAGTAGACAGCATGTCTCTTCCTTGACCATCTGTCCCTAAAATAAATTTTGAAAGACCATCTTCTGTCCATGAAGGAGGAGTAAATGCATCCATCAAAGATAAAGAAGATGGATCAAAAGGATTATAAGGAGTTACAAGCTCTACAAAAAAGGAACAGAAAAAAATTATACATAAGATAACTGAGGAAGTGATTGCTGTTGGAGAGTTAATAAAGCTATGATATATATCGCTATCTTTTATTCTCACCCAAGTACTAATATTATTGTTATCCACTTGCTGTGTCTCCTTTAACTCTAATTCTTGGATCAATAAAATAATATAAAATATCAACTATAAAATTAATCATAACAAAAACAAAAGCTATAAAAACTAAATAAGCAGACATAATTGGTATATCTACAAATTGGACTGCTTGGATAAATAAAAATCCCATCCCTGGCCACTGAAAAACTGTTTCTGTAATTATTGAAAATGCAATTAGTGTTCCTATATTAATTCCAGCTATAGTAATTACTGGTATCAATCCATTTTTTAATGCATGTTTGTATTTTATGCTATTTTCACTAATACCACGGGCACGAGCAAATTTTATATAGTCTGTTTGTAAAATCTCCATCATCTCAGCTCGAACAAGTCTAATAATATATGTCATTTGAAAAAGACTGAGAGTAACTGAAGGAAGAATTATTGCTTTTAATCCAGAGATAGTTAAAAATCCAGTAGTCCAAAATCCTAAATCTACTACTTCACCTCTTCCAAAAGATGGCAATATTCCTAAAATTACTGCAAATAAATAAATAAATAATATACCAATAACAAATGTTGGTAGCGAAACTCCTAGTAATGAAATTGCTAAGACGATATCGCTTAAAAAACCTTTCCTTTTTATTCCAGTATAAACCCCTAATAATGTTCCAGTTAATAAAGCAATTAAAGCTGAAATTACTACTAATTCAATTGTTGCTGGCAGTCTCTCAACTATCAGCTCCGAAACAGGTCGTCTTAATTGATAAGAAATGCCAAATTCTCCTTTAGATGCATTAACTACAAATCTAGAAAATTGAATGTGAATTGGGTCCATTAATCCTAACGTTTTTCTAAGTTCTGCTCTTTCCTCGTCCGAAGTTTCTTCTCCAACCATATTGTTTATTGGATCTCCAACAAAATTAAATAGTGAAAAAGACACAAAGGCAACCACAAGCATTACCATGGCCGATTGAAATAAACGTTTAAAAAAATATTTTATCAATTTAAGAAGATTATGAATTTACAAGCCCTTTAGTTTAATAAAGGGCTTGTAATAATTTTAAATTAATTAAAACTAGCAGTACGGAATAACGGTTCGTTATTCGGTCTGATAGGAACATTAATGTTACTTTTAGATGCCCAAGAAATTACTTGGTGATGTAAAGGAAGATAAGAAATATCATCTTTAACAATTTTCCATGCTTTTGCTATTGCTGCATTTCTTTTATCTAAATCAACTTCACCTTCCATAACTCTGATTGCATCATCTACTTCAGAATTACTGAAGTTTACTTTGTTCCAGCTTGCACCAGACTCATATAAGTAATGAAAAACGTAATGACTATCTAAAGTAGGAACACCCCATCCCAACATATAGAAATCTCCTTGATCATCTTTAAGTTCCTTAAAGTGTTTACTTTTAGTTTGCGCAAATAGATTTACATTAACACCGATTTTTCCTAACATTCCAACAACAGCTGTACAAATTGCTTCATCATTTACATATCTATCGTTAGGACATCTTAGCTCAACATCAAAACCATTAGGATAACCTGCGTCAGCTAATAATTTTTTAGCTGCATCAACATCATAAGGTAATCTCTTATCAAGTTCACTAGTGTAACCATTTACTCCAGGGAAAGTTATGATACCTGCTGGTTCACTTAATCCTCTCATAACTTTTTTCTTGATCGCCTCAATATCAATTGCTTGGTAAAGAGCTTGTCTTACCTCTTTTTTCTTAAACGGATTATCCCCTGTATTACCAGTTCTCAACTGGTCTGCAGCTTGATCCATTCCTAAAAAAATTGTTCTCATCTGAGCAGTACTTTCAACTTTATGCCCAGAAGATGATCCTATTCGTTTTAAATCTTGGACTGGAGCATCAGTAACTAAATCAATCTCTCCCGATAATAATGCTGCAACTCTAGTAGCTGCATTTTTTATTGGAAGTAATTCAATTTGAGTTACGCTCTTATCCTTCATTTCACCCCACCAATGTTTATTTCTTTTAAACACAGTTTTTGTATTAGGTTCTCTCAAAGTTATTTTAAATGGCCCAGTTCCTAAAGCATTTGTAGCAGAAAAAGTTTCCTGACCTGCATCCCAGTTTTGTGAAGTCATTGCAAAATTTTCTTCTGACCATTTTTTTGACATTATAAAAATATTAGATAGTTGGTTCAAAAGAATTGGGTTTGGTTTGCTTGTTTTAATTTGAACTGTGTAGGTATCAATTGCTTTAACTCCTGAAATAGTACTAATATATTCTTTAAAATCTGATGTAGGTTGTTTTGCTCGTAGTATGCTAAACACAACATCTTCAGATGTCATCTTTTGTCCATTAGAAAACTTTACATCTTCTCTTAAAAAAAAGTACCAAGTGTTTGGATCTACTGCTTTCCATTTTGTTGCTAAAGCAGGTCCTATTTTCATGTCTAGGCCTCTTTGAACAAGTGCTTCATATACTTGTCTAGATACCTGGGTAGTTGGACCCTCATTTTGTGCGTGTGGATC
>CACEIY010000047.1 GCA_902559635.1 uncultured Pelagibacteraceae bacterium
ATTTGGGAAATTGATGAAAAAAATCATGAAGAAGGTTTGGTTATGCATACAGCTGGTTGGCCATTGGATAATAATACTTATGGTGGAAGCTTTGTTTATCATGCAGAAAACAAACAAGTTTATTTAGGTTATGTTATTGGGTTAGATTATAAAAATCCTCATCTTTCCCCATTTGATGAGTTTCAAAGATTTAAAACTCATCCTGCAATAAAAAAAATTATTGAAGGTGGAAAAAGAATTTCATATGGAGCTAGAGCTTTAATAGAAGGTGGTTTTCAAAGTTTACCACAAATGTATATGCCAGGAGCATTATTAATTGGATGTGATGCAGGTACTTTAAATATGCCAAAAATTAAAGGTTCACACACTGCAATGAAAAGTGGAATTATTGCAGCTGAATCAATAAATTTTCATTTTCAAAAAGGAGATAATCTCTCTGTGTATGAAAAACTATTTAAAGAAAGCTGGCTTTATAAAGAATTATTTAATGCTCGAAATGTTAAGCCAAGTTTTAGATGGGGCTTAATATTAGGAATTATTTTTACAGGGATTGATCAAATATTATTTAGAGGAAAACTTCCATTTACTTTAAGACACAAACATTCAGATCATGAAACTTTAAAGGAAGCAAAAGACATGCCTAAAATTGAATATCCGAAACCAGATAATGTCTTTACATTCGATAAAACAAGCTCAGTTTATCTAACAGGCACTAATCATGCTGATAATCAACCAGTTCATTTACAATTAAAAGATCGTAATTTACCAATAAATTATACTTTAGAAAAATTTGATGAGCCCGCTCAAAGATATTGTCCTGTTGGAGTCTATGAAGTTCAAAAAGAAAATGATGTAAATAAATTTGTTATTAATTCTCAAAATTGTATTCATTGTAAAACTTGTGATATTAAAGAGCCATCTCAAAATATTACATGGGTTACACCGGAGGGTGGAGGTGGTCCAAAGTATGGAAATATGTAATTAATTAAATAAGAATTTGAATAAAATTATAGTTACCCCAATAATAACAAACCATATTATAAAATTATTAAATAAAGTTTTTTTATTTCTGTTCTTGTAAATAAAACCAGGTAAAATTAAAGCTAAAACCAGTAATAAATAAACTACTGATAAAATATCCTCATTCATTAAAATTTCATGATAGATCTATTGCAAATTTTTTTAGTGTTTCAATAGGTAAAATTTTGAGAGTATTTTGATGGGTACTCTTTAGATATATTGGACAACCTTTTCCTGCCTTAACTGCTTTTGCATACCAACTTGCACAAACACACCATCCATCACCATCTTTTAATCCAGAAAAACCAAACTCAGGATGAGGAGTGATTAAGTCATTTCCTGCTTCTTTACACCATTCTAAAAATTCGTTGTTAACTTTAGCACAAACTGTATGTAGACCATGATCATTTTCATCTGTATTACAACAACCATCTCGATACCAACCAGTTAAAGGATCTAAAGAACATTTCTCTAGTTCTTCCCCTAAAACGTTTTTTTGTTTTTTTTCCATTTAAATTTTTGTCGGATTAGGCTGACCTTTATAAACTTTCTTTGGATCAAATTTTTTTTCTTTTTCTGTAAATTTCATTTCAACTTTTCTACCATTTTCAATTGGTCCTAATGGAATTGTTCTATAGAAACATGAACGATAACCTACATGGCAACTTGCACCATCCCCAATATCAACAGTTAACCAAATAGAGTCTTGATCATCATCTATTCTAATTTCGGTGACCTTTTGAACAAAACCACTTGTTTTACCTTTATGCCAAATAGATTTTCTAGATCTGCTAAAATAATGAGCCTCTTTAGTTTCTATAGTTTTTTGTAATGCTTCAATATTCATATAACCATGCATTAAAATTTCTTTTGTTTTAGCGCACATAGTTATTACTGGAATTAGACCATCATTATCAAATTTTGGTGAAAGAAGATTTCCCTCTTCAATTTCAACTACATTTTCTCTTTTTTTGAACATAACTGGTAATTATGTAGCACATATATAGATATATTAAATATTTTAAAAACGCATATTTATATGTATAAAACCCCCAATGAAACTAGTTAAAGATATAAACAATATCCAAGATCAAAAAAAGATTTCAGATAAAGAAGCTGAAGAGGCTTTTAAAACAATAATAACTTGGATGGGAGAGGATCCTAATAGAGAGGGTTTGTTGGAAACTCCAAAAAGGGTAGTCAAAGCTTTTAAAGAATATTTTAAGGGTTACAAGGAAGACCCAATACAAGTTTTAGATAAAACTTTTGGTGATGTAGAGAACTATGACGATATGGTAGTTCAAAAAAATATTTCTGTTCAAAGTCATTGTGAGCATCATATGGCACCAATTATTGGTAAAGCACATGTTGCTTATATTCCAAAAAAAAGAATAGTGGGCTTAAGTAAATTAGCAAGAGTGGTTGAGGTTTTTTCTAAAAGACTTCAAACACAAGAAAGATTGACTATGCAAATTGCGAATACACTAATGGAGTCACTAGATGCTAAAGGTGTGGCAGTAACTATAGATTCAACTCATCAGTGTATGACTATGAGAGGAATTAAAAAAGAACAAGCTTCAACAGTAACAAATTATTATTTAGGTCAATTTAAAGAAGATTTAAGTTATCAAAATAGATATTTAAGATTTATTAGTATATCAAAAGATTAAAGTGTCTGATCAATTCAAAGCATTAATTTTAGATCAAAAAGGCGAAGAGTTTACTAGAGAAGTAAAATCGATAGATAAAAATTTTTTAAAACATGGCGATGTTACAATAAAAGTAGATTATTCGGATCTTAATTTCAAAGATGGAATGATATTAAAAAATGGTGGAAGATTAGTAAAAGAATTTCCTCATATTCCAGGTATTGATTTTTCTGGGACAGTATTAGAAAGTGAAAACTCAAATTTTAAAGAAGGTGATGAAGTAATTTTAACAGGATTTAGAGTTGGCGAAGTTTTTTATGGAGGATATTCTCAAATTGCTAAAGTTA
>CACEIY010000048.1 GCA_902559635.1 uncultured Pelagibacteraceae bacterium
AATTGCAAAATCTAAAAAAAAAAAAATTAATATTGGTATAAGATTAAATCCTAATACTGACGCAAAAACAATAAGTCAAATTTCAACAGGTAAAAAAGAGAATAAATTTGGAGTAGATGAAAAAACATTTTTAGATTTAGTTTTGTATGTAAAAAAATCAAAAAATTTAAATTTAAAATGTCTGAGTGTTCATATAGGTAGTCAAATCTTGAAAAACCAGCCTTATTCAAAAATGTTAACTGTAATAGATAGAATCATTAAAAAATCAAATCATACATTTGAGTATATTGATTTAGGTGGAGGTATAGGTATTGACTACGCACATAATAATAACAAGTTCAATCTAAAAAAATATTCTTTAAATATTCAGAAGTTTTTAAAAAAAAATAACTCAAAAATAATCTTTGAACCAGGTAGATCAATTATAGGTAATACAGCTATTTTGGTATCTAAAATCATTTATGTAAAAAAAGGATATAAAAAAGATTTTATTATTTTGGATAGCGCTATGAATGACCTAATTAGACCAGCGCTTTATAATGCTAAACATAAAATTATACCCTTAAAAAAAAATAAAATTAATTCAAAAAAATCTTATGAATTTGTTGGTCCTATTTGTGAAAGTACCGATAAGTTTGCAACAATAAAAAAATTTCAAAAATTAAATGAAAAAGAATTTATTGCTATTTGCGATGTGGGTGCTTATGGAACTTCATTATCTTCCAACTACAATGTAAGACCAAAACCCCTGGAAATACTAATTAAAGACTCAAAAATTCAAATAATTAAGAAAAGACAAAAGCTTTCAGAATTAATGTAACATTAAAAATAATGTTAAGAAATTTAATATTTAATATATTTTTTTTTGGAGGAATATTTTTTATATCAATAATATTTTTACCCTCTCTAATATTACCTCAAACCATTGTTATCTTTGGAGGAAAATTAATGGGTTGGTGGGCAGGTTTTTGTTTAAAAACAATAATGGTTACAAAAATTGAAATTATCGGTAAAGAAAACTTAACTAAAAATAAAAAATTCTTTATAGCTGCTTCACATCAGTCAATGTTTGAAACTTTTTTCCTTCAAACAATCTTTAATTCTCCTGTTTTTATTTTAAAAAAAGAACTGCTTCGTATTCCTATTTTTGGTTGGTATTTAAATAAAATAGGTTCAATTTCTATTAAAAGGAATAAAATTAGTAAAGATAATTTAAGTTTTTATAATGATATACATAAATTGATAAAAAGTTCTTCAAGACCTTTAATAATATTCCCTCAAGGGACTAGAGTAAATCCAAAAGAACGCCCACCTTTTAAAAAAGGTGCGGGACGGATATATGAAGAACTTAAAATTTCTTGTCAACCAATTGCAATTAATTCTGGATATGTCTGGCCTAAAACAGGTATTAAAAAACCTAATAAAAAGATTACTATTTCAATACTTCCAGTTTTAAATTCTAGATTAGATAAAAATGAATTTATGAAAAATTTAGAGAAAAAAATATATTCTGAATTAGATAGAATTAATTAACCTTTCATAGGCATAACAACATAGATACTATCAAAATCGCTTGGATCTTTAATAAGTGCTGGTGAACCAGTATCATTTAAAAAAATTTCTATCTTTTCTCCTTCAAGCTGCGAAGTAATATCAATTAAATATCTTGAATTAAAGCTAATTTCTAAATCATGATCAAATTTTACTGCTAAAGTTTCGTTACCATCGCCGCTATTAGTATTATTAACAGATAAATTTAAAGTATCTTTTGTTAAATTAAACTTAACACCATCTTTCTTATCTAGAGAAACTGAAGCAACCCGATCAACAGATCCTAAAAATAATTTTAAGTCAATTTCAAGTTTTTTTTGATTTTTTTTAGGAATAACCTGAATATAATTTGGAAATTTACCATCAATTAATTTTGATATTAAAATACTGTTATCTAATTCGAATTTAATTTTAGATTTAGCATTAGATATTTTTACATCACCATCATAACTATCAAGCAATGAACAAAGTTGAAAAATTGTTTTTTTAGGTAAAATTATTGGATCAAAGTTTATTTTTTGCTCCAATCTAAATTTAGAAATAGACATTCTATGACTATCGGTTGCAACTGCTGTAAGATAATTTTTATCATCTACCTCTGTTTGATGAATATATATTCCACTTAAATAGTGCCTTGTTTCATCATTTGACACTGAGAATTTACATTTATTAAGTAATTTTAAAAGTTTTTTGGAATCAATTATAAATTCGTTTTCATTAAAATTTTCGTCAGTCAATGGAAACTCTGAAGGACTAATACAGTTTAAATTAAAAATAGATTTTTCTGACTCTAGTTGAAGTTTACTAACATCAGTTAATGATAAATTAATTTTTTTACCTGAGGTAAATTTTCTTACTATATCATACATTATAGATGAGGTAGTTGTGGTTTTACCTTCTTTAATTACCTCAATATTTTTTACCTGATGAATAAATATTAGGTCTAAATCTGTAGCCGTAATTGTTAACCTTGAACTACTAGCATCAAGCATAACATTGGATAAAATTGGTAAAGTACTTCTTTTTTCAATAACACCCTGACAATAATTTAACGCTTGCTGTAAGTCTTGCTGATTTACATTAAATTTCATTTTCTTTATTGTTATACAATATTTGATTTTTTAGTTTGTTAATATTTTCAATCATTTCAGGGTCTTTTTCTTTTAATTTTTCTATTGTTTTTACAGAATGTATAATAGTTGTATGATCTCTATTTGAAAACTCTCGTCCAATTTCTGGTAATGATTTAGAAGTTAAAATCTTAGTTAAATAAATTGCAGTTTGTCGAGGTCTAACTAAGTAACGAGACCTTCTAGATGATAACATTTCGTTCTTACTAATTTTAAAGAATTTGCAAACTATCGTCTGTATTAAGTCAATAGTTACTTTATTTTCTGTCAAATTAAGTAAATCTTTTAATACTACTTTTGTTTCAGATAATTTTGGAACTTTATTA
>CACEIY010000049.1 GCA_902559635.1 uncultured Pelagibacteraceae bacterium
TGAAAATTAATTTTTTTTTCAGATAATCTAAAATAATTAATTAAATTATTATTATAATATTTCTTAAATAAATATTTAAATTCCTCTTCATTTGAAGGAATAAATAAATTTATATCTTGATAGCTTGAGAGAATATTAATGTCTTCAAAGCAATGATGTGTAGTACCTAATCTAGTATAATCATTAGAGGCTCCAACTGATACTATATTGCAATTTAATTTATTATACACAAAATCAATTTTTATTTGTTCTAAAGATCGCAAAACTAAGAAAGGTGTAATTGTATGTATTATAGGAATAAAACCAATTTTAGATAAACCAGCAGCAAAACCTATCATGGATTGTTCCATGGTGCTCATATTTAAAATCCTATTTTTGTAATTTTTAAAAATATTTCTAAAAGAAAAAACACCGATATCTCCAAGCAAACAAAATATCTTTTTGTTTTTTTTCATTAAATTTTCTGTAACGTTTGGAAAAGTTTTCCTCATACTTTTAATTCTACTTTAAAATTTTTCATTTCCTCTTTTGAAGGTGCTTTATGATGCCAAGCAGGATTATTTTCTATTGAACTGATTCCTTTTCCTTTAATTGTATTTGCAATTAATATCTGAAAAGATTTTTTATTTTTTATTCCTTTTTCTATTGCAGTGGTTAACGATTTTACATTATGTCCATCTACTTCTGAAATTTTATCGCAAAAAACTGATAACCTTTTCTTTATTTTTATAAATTTTATACTTCTAAAATCTGAATTATTTCTATCAATTATGAGTAGAATATTATTTAAATTATAATTACTTATTATATGTAAACTCTCCCAAGTTGTTCCTTCCATTAATTCTTGATCACCAATCAAACAAATTATTTTACGTTTATCTCTCTTCATTTTCAGTCCAAAAGCTAAACCTGAAGAAACTGGCAAACCGTGTCCCAATGAACCTGTTGAAAAGTTTAAATTAGGTAATTTTGTAGAGTCAGGATGCCCTCCTAATTTAGAGTTAAGTTTACAAAATGATTTATAATCTTTGTTATTTAAAATTTTAAAATAATTCATGACAGCAAAAACACCTATAGCTGCATGACCTTTGCTCAATACAAAATAATGTTTTTTAAAATATCTTTTAAAAATTACATATAAGATTTCTATTACTGAAAAAGCGCTTCCGATATGTCCCTCTTTAATCTTAAAGCAGCTTTGTAAAATCGAGTACCTTATTTTATTTAATTCATGTTTGAACATTAAATAATCTTTTTAAGATCAGAATCAATCATTTCTGATATCAATTGTTCAAAATTTATTTTTGGTTTCCATTTAAGCAAATTTTTGGCTTTTCTATAATCACCTACAAGATTATGAACTTCATTGGGTCTAAAGTATATTTTTTCTTGTTTTACAATAATTTGAGTTTTTTTTATTTTTCCGATATTATTTAGTGCTATAGCGTATTCATAACCTTTTTTATCTTTTTTCCAGGAATATTTAATTTTTAATTTTTTTAAAACTAAGCTGACCAAATCTTTAACAGAATAATTTTTACCAGTTGCTATTACAAAATCATCAGGATTTTTTTGTTGTAAAATTTTCCACTGCGCATTCACAAATTCTTTTGCATGACCCCAGTCTCTCTTAGATTTTAAATTACCTAAATAAAGGCATTTTTGATAACCTTTTAAAACTTTTATAATTCCAATAATTGTTTTTCTAGAAATAAAATTTTCTCCTCTTCTAGGAGACTCGTGATTAAATAAAATCCCATTAGAAGCAAACATTGAATATGCGTCTCTATAATTTCTAGTTGTCCAATATGAATATAATTTTGCTGTTCCGTATGGTGAAACAGGTTCAAATTTACTTTTTTCATTGTATGGTTTGTCTGGACTATTACCAAATATCTCTGAAGTTGATGCTTGGTAAAATTTCATTTTTCTTTTTTTATCTATTATTCTTATCGCTTCTAAGATTCTAAGTGTTCCAATAGAATCTACTTGAGCGGTATATTCTGCTAATTCAAAAGAGACTCCAACATTGCTTTGAGCAGCCAAATTATAAATTTCATCAGGTTTGATTTCGTTGATTAGATTAAATACATTAGAAAAATCTGTAACATCGCCGTATTTTAAAATTAAATTAGTTTTTAAGTGGAAATCCTTATAGATATGATCAATTCTTGTTGTATGAATTAAACTAGTTCTTCTTTTAACACCATATACTTTATAATTTTTATTTAACAATAATTCTGCTAGATAAGAACCATCCTGACCTGTAATTCCAAAGACTAAAGCAACTTTCTTTTTCATATAATTAAAATTTTTTGCATATATTAATTTTAACGCTGCCTATCACGAAATGATAAAATTGGTTTTTTAACTGGCCAATTAAAATCGATTTTAGCATCATTCCATTTTACACTAATTTGATTTTTAACATCATTATAATTTCCTTTAAAAGAATAATCGTACGAATATATGCAATCTTTACTTAAACAAAGCCAAGAGTTTAAAAACATAGGAGGTATCAGAACAGATATCTTATTTTTATCATTTAAAACAAAAGACGAATATTTAAGATAATTTTTTGAATTTTTTCTATAATCCACAACAACATTTAATACTTCACCTTTAACGCAGGTAACCAATTTCCAAGATTTTGAATCTCCATGAAAACCTCTGAGAACATTTTTTTTGGATGTGGTGTATTTACTTAAATTAAATTTTATATTTTTAAATAATTTTTTTTCCCATTTAGTCCAAATTTTTCCTCTAAAATCACTAAATGTCTTAGGTTTAAAAATCTTAATTTCTCTTAATTTTTTATCTTTAAATATTTTCATTAGAATTATTTCTTAAACTTATTTAAAATATCACAAAGTTTAATTATTTTATTTTTATCTAAAGCTTGATGATTTCCAATATATACAGAAAAAAAGTGCATGTGTTCTGTATTTTTAAGTGCTTTTAAA
>CACEIY010000050.1 GCA_902559635.1 uncultured Pelagibacteraceae bacterium
ACACCAGGTGTTACTTTTAGAATGTTCCAAACACTTGCAAATAAAAAAATTAATATAAAAGTAATCTCAACTTCTGAGATTAAAATTTCAGTTTTAATTGATAAAAAAAATACTAAAAAAGCTTTAATTGCATTACACAAAGAATTTAAATTAGATAATATAAAATGAGTATAAGACCATTTAGAGACATCAAAAGAAGAAAGACAAAAGAAATTAATGTAGGCAAAGTTAAAGTAGGAGGAAACAATCCTATAACGGTTCAATCAATGACTAATACTTTAACCACAGATATAAAAGCCACTATTAAACAAATAAATGAAATTCATAGTGAAGGTGCTGACATAGTCAGAGTTTCTTGTCCAGATGAGACATCATCTAAAGCTTTAAAAGAAATTATCAAACATGTTGATGTGCCCATAGTTGCTGATATTCATTTTCATTATAAAAGAGCGATTGAAGCTGCAGCAAGTGGAGCAAGTTGTTTAAGAATAAACCCTGGAAATATAGGTAATATAAATAAAATTAAAGAAGTTGTAAAAGCAGCTCGTGATAATAATTGCTCTATAAGAGTAGGTGTTAATGCTGGATCTTTAGAAAAAGATATTTTAGAAAAATACAGAGAACCTTGTCCAGAAGCATTAGTTGAAAGCGCCTTGAGAAATATTAAGATTTTAGAGGATGAGGATTTTAATAATTTAAAAATAAGTGTTAAATCTTCAGATGTTTTTTTATCAATAGAAGCGTATCGTCAATTGTCAAAGGCTACTGATTATCCTCTTCATTTAGGAATTACAGAAGCTGGAGGTTTTATACCTGGGAGCATAAAATCTTCAATTGGATTGGGTACATTACTTTTAGAAGGCATAGGTGATACAATAAGAATTTCTTTATCAGATAACCCAGTTGAAGAAGTTAAAATTGGAAATGAGATATTAAAATCTCTTAATTTAAGGGAAAGAGGAGTTAAAATAATTTCTTGCCCTTCATGTGCAAGACAGGGGTTTCAAGTAATTGAAACTGTTAAAGTTTTAGAACAAAAGCTTTCACATATTAAAACACCAATTACTCTTTCTGTAATAGGGTGTGTGGTAAATGGTCCTGGAGAAGCTGCGATGACAGATGTAGGAATAACTGGGGGTAAAAAAGGAAACAATATGCTGTATTTGTCAGGAGTGCAGTCTGAAAAAGTTTTAACCAGTGACATGATTGAAAAGATTGTAAGTGAAGTTGAAAAAAAAGCTTCTGAGCTAGAAAATAATTAAAATGATACCAATTAAAACAGTTGAAGAGTTGATAAGCAAACATTCAGTATTGGAGAAAGATTTATCATCAGGAAAAATAGAAAAAAAACTTTTTGCTGAAAAATCTAAAGAGTATGCAGATTTAAATGAAATTATTCAAGATGCAAAAAAGTACATTTCCTATGAAAAAGATAGATCAGAGATTCAAAAAATTTTAGACGATAAAAATTCAGATACAGAATTAATTAAAATGGCAGAGATAGAGTTAAATGATTTAAAATTAGAAAAAGAAAATAATGAAAAAAAGCTTAAGTTATTTTTATTACCAAAAGATGAAGCTGATAAAAAAAATGCTATAATTGAAATAAGAGCAGGCACCGGTGGTTTAGAAGCAAGTTTATTTGCGGCAGATTTATTTAAGATGTATGAAAAAGTAAGCCATAAAAAAAAGTGGTCAGTGGAATTGATTTCAATTTCTAGAAGTGAGGCAGGTGGCTTAAAAGAAGTTATTGCATCTATAAAAGGGAACAATATTTATTCGACTTTAAAATATGAAAGTGGAGTTCATAGAGTTCAAAGAGTACCTGATACTGAAACTCAAGGTAGAGTTCATACTTCAGCAGCAACAGTTGCAGTTTTGCCAGAAGCGGAAGAAGTTGATGTGAAAATTAATGATGCTGATCTTAGAATAGATGTTTTTAGAGCTGGTGGCCCAGGTGGCCAATCTGTTAACACTACCGATAGTGCTGTTAGAATAACTCATATTCCTACAGGTCTATCTGTATCTCAACAAGATGAAAAATCTCAACACAAAAATAAAGCCAAAGGTATGAAAATATTAAGAGCAAGACTTTATGAATTAGAAAGATCAAGAATTGATCAAGAAAGATCAAAAGATAGAAAAAGCAAAATTGGAACAGGTGATAGATCAGAGAGAATTAGAACATATAATTTTCCTCAAGGAAGAGTGACTGATCATCGAATAAATTTAACACTCCATAAATTAGAAGAATTTTTAGAAGGTGAAGTATTCGATGAAATGATAGAATCTTTAACTCTCCAAGCACAAGAAGAAAGTTTAAATAGTTTAAATTAAAATGAAAATTGATACTGCAATTCAACAAGCAAACATTATTTTAAAAAGAAATTATATTAAATCATCTTTGCTAGATAGTGAGATATTGATTTCAAAAGTTATTAATAAAAGTAGAGAATATATTATTTTAAATTTACAAAAAGAAATTACCAAAGATGACTATTTAATTTTTCAAAAATTGGTTACTGAACGATCTAAAGGCAAACCTTTAGCTTATTTAACAGGAAAAAAATATTTTTGGAAATATGAATTTGAAATTGATGAAGATGTTTTAATTCCAAGACCAGATACAGAGCTAATAATTGAACAGGTATTAAAGATTTATAAAAATAAAGACACAATAAATTTTTTAGATATTGGAGTTGGTTCTGGGGCTATATTGTTATCAATTTTAAAAGAAAAAAAAGGATTTTTTGGTACTGGCATTGATATTAGTAATAAATGTATCAAAGTATG
>CACEIY010000051.1 GCA_902559635.1 uncultured Pelagibacteraceae bacterium
GTAAGTTAGATAAAAAAATTATTGTAATAGATATTCATGATAAGTTTGCAGATCAATCAAAATTAGAAAAAATTGGTGACCAAGATTATGAAAGTTTTTTAAATACAGGTGATGATAATTATGTTTGGAAAATGCCAGAAGATGAGTGGCAAGCTATATCACTGAGTTACACTTCAGGAACAACAGGAAACCCAAAGGGAGTTGTTTATCATCATAGAGGGGCATATTTAATGTCAACTGGAAGTGCTGTAGCTTGGAACATGCCAAATAGATTAAATTTTTTAACAATTGTACCAATGTTTCACTGTAACGGTTGGTGTTACCCTTGGACAGTTCCAATGTTAAATGGAAGAACTATTTGTTTAAGAAATATAGATGTTAAAAAAATTTTTGAATTAATAGATAAATATAACGTTACTCATTTTGGTGGTGCACCTATTGTATTAAACATGATAACCGGCGCTTCTGAAAGTGATAGAAAAAAATTAAAACATAAAGTTAATGTACTTACGGCTGGAGCACCTCCTCCAAGTATAATTTTCAAAAAAATGAAACAACTTGGTTTTGAAGTTATGCATGTTTATGGTTTAACAGAAACATATGGTCATGTTACTCAGTGTGCCTGGAATGATAATTGGAACGAGTTTGATGAAGATAAACAAAATGAAATAAAAGCAAGACAAGGAGTTAGATACCCTAACCTTGAAGGTGCAACTATTATGGATCCTGAAACAATGAAAGAAGTTCCAAAAGATGGAAAAACAATTGGAGAAATAATGTTAAGAGGAAATGTAGTTATGAAAGGTTATTTTAAAGATAAAGTTGCTACCAATAAAGCGATGGCTGGTGGCTGGTTTCATTCAGGAGATCTAGCAGTAATACACCCTGATGGGTATGTTAAAATACAAGATAGATCAAAAGATATAATTATCTCAGGAGGAGAAAATATTTCTTCTATAGAAATAGAAAATACATTATCCAAACACTCTTCAGTATCTATTGCAGCAGTAGTTGCTAAACCAGATGAAAAGTGGGGAGAAGTGCCTTGTGCATTTATAGAAACTGTTAAAGATAAACCTGTTACTGAGAAAGAATTAATTGATTTTTGTAAAGAAACTTTAGCCGGATTTAAAGTACCAAAACAAGTTATTTTCTGCGAATTACCTAAAACTTCTACAGGTAAAATTCAAAAATTTGAGTTAAGAAAAAAATTTTAGGTAATTAATTGATTTTTAAAATAGAAAATAAAAGTGTTCATGCTTCAGATGCTGGACAAGGCATAAGTAATTCTAAAGATACTATTGTGTTTCTCCATGGTAGTGGTCTTTCCCATATAGTTTGGTCTTTAATTGAACAATTTTTTTCTAACAAAAATTTTAACGTTTTATCTATTGATTTACCTGGTCATGGAAATTCCGAAGGTCCTTGTTTAGATAGTATTGAAAAAATTGCAGATTGGTTAGAAAAAGTCTTTTCTGAACTAAAATTAGATAAAGTAATAATTGTTGGACACTCTCAAGGTTGTTTAGAAGCACTTGAATATTCTTTTAAATACAAAAGTAGATTAAAAAAAATAGTTTTTGTTGGTGGTTCTTACCATATGCCAGTAAATAAAGATTTAATTGATTTAGCATCTAATGGAGATTCTGATGCTGTTAAATTAATGATGAAGTGGGGATATGAGGGCTCTAAAAAATTCATAGGCGGCAATCCTGTAAAAAGAATAATCCAATCTCCTAGAGATATAAGTGAAATTTTAGCTATAGATCTTATTGCGTGCAACAATTATTCAAACGGACTTGATGCTGCTAAGGCAATAGATTGTCCAACTTTGTTAATTTTAGGAGAGTTAGACAAAATGATTAATTTAGAGACTGGAAAAAAATTTGCAAACTTAGTTAAAAATTCGACAACACATATAATTGAAGGATGTGGTCATATGATTATGATTGAAAATGCATTTGAAATGAGAGAAAAGGTCTTAGAATTTTTAAAAAAATGAAAAATTTTTCAATTGTAAAATCGAGAAGATTAAGAAGTACTCCTTATACTGACAGGATAGAGTCACATGGTGTAAGTAGCTACACAGTTTATAATCATATGCTGCTGCCAGCAACATTTAAATCTTTAGAGTCTGATTATGAGCATCTAAAAAAATTTGTGCAAGTATGGGATGTAGCAGCGGAGAGACAAGTTGAGATTAAAGGTAAAGACTCAGCAAAACTTGTTCAATTGATGACATGTAGAGATTTATCTAAATCAAAAGTTGGTAAGTGTTATTATGCACCATTAATTGATAATCAAGGTTATTTAGTAAATGATCCAATTATTAATAAATTAGCAGAAGATAGATGGTGGCTTTCAATTGCTGACTCTGATGTAATTTTTTTTGCAAAAGGTCTCGCAGCAGGAAATAAACTCGATGTTGATATCAAAGAACCAAATGTAAATATTTTAGCTGTCCAAGGACCACGTTCAGATGATTTAATGGAAAAATTATTTGGTAATCAAATAAGACAATTAAAATTTTTTAATTTTAATTATTATGAGTTCA
>CACEIY010000052.1 GCA_902559635.1 uncultured Pelagibacteraceae bacterium
TAATCACTTAAATATTCTATTGGGAAAATATGATCATATTTTTCAACGATTTTTAAGCCTTTTGCTCTATCTATGTAGCCTAATCTTATTGCTATACTTGCGTCTGTTGTTGCCCTACTAAATCCGAATTTTAGATATGCTAAAAACATATGTAAGGCATATAATCTTTGATCCGTATGAGAATGTTTATTAATTGCATTGGTGTCTCTTTTTTTAGAATATTTTAATCCACATTTTTCTCTCGCAATCTTAAAATGTTTTCTTTCATCCCAAAATTCAAAACTTGACCAAAATAATTTATATATAGAGTTTGCTTTTTTTAATTCTTTTTTTGTAAAATATATATTTTTAAATTTCTTCAACTGCTTTTTTGTATAATAGTTTTCTATTTCTTGACCCTCTAACAAAAATTTTTTATTTTCTGAGAGTTTAACAAATTTTTTTAGAAAATTTTTATCAGAACCACCATAAGAACTTTCTGCCTCTTCGCCACCAAATATATATTTAATATTATGTTTTAAAGCTACTTTAATTGGGTAGATAACTATGGCCTGTAACCAAGCCTGTTGGGGCAATCCTACTTTTTTAAAACACTTTATATCATAGTCTCTAAAGTAATTATTGGTTTTTAAAATTTCTAATTTAAATCCAGACTTTTGAAAATTAACTAAATTTTGTTTTCCATGATTTGTAAAAAGAGACGGTTCACAAAATACACAAAGAGGTCTTAAACCAAGTGTGTTCTTAACGTGCCAAGCTACATATGAGCTATCTTTTCCACCTCCAGTAGGAACAATACAATTATATTTTTTACCTACAGTTTCTTTATTAATTTTTTTTGCAAATTTTTTTAATTCTTTAAATCTTTTTTCCCAATCGAAATTAATTAAAGTTTTATGATTTTGACAGGCATTGCAAATTCTCTCTGAATTAAATGTTATTCTTGGTCTTAATGATGGAGTAAGACATTTCTTACATCTGAAATATTTTATATTTTTCATTTTACAATCAAATATCTTAAGTCACCATAACCGAAAATTTTTTTTAATTTTTTATTTTTAAATACTTGTTCACTTAGATCTGTTTTATAACCCCTAGGGCAAAATTTATATTTTCTAAAACCTGTATCTCTTATCATTTTTTCAAATTCAGATTTTTTAAAAATATAATTGTCAGCTTTGTTTAAAAGTTCTAAAATAAAGTTTATTTTCCCGCTATCCCAATTATGATAGATTAATGTCTTTTTTAAATTAAGTAAGTCGTTTTTATTCAATTTTTTTGCTACCTTATTTTGTAAAGATTTTAATTTACTAGTTCCAAAAACATTCATCCAACAGTAACCATCTTTACCTAGAACTCTAAAAATTTCTTTAAAATAGTGTTTAGTATTAGGCAAATGACTCATAATGCCATTGGAAAAAACTAGTTTGAAAGAATCATTTTTGAATGGAAGTTTTTTATTTTTTATTATTTTATATTCAATATTTTTTGGTAAAAAACTTGGTCTCTTACAAATATCAGTTGCTATTATTGTAACATTACCCAATGCTTTAACAGCTTCAAAATAATTTACAGTTCCAAAAATTAAAATTTTATCATTCTTTTTGAATTTTAACTTAATTTTATTCTTTTTAAATCTTTCTAATAACCTTATTTTTGAGTCAAGAAAATTACTCTTTTTATACTGTTCATACTTCATTGTTATATTAGAGGATTGTAAAGTCATTGTTTTAATTATTTTAATAAATTTTTTTTTGGATTTATATTTAATATTACAATATTTTAAAGCATAAAATTATTCATTCTTTTCAAGCCATAAATTTTGAAACTTCATGCAGGGAAAAAGTTTAATTTTATGCTTAAATCCACTTTTATAAATAGGTTCTGATAAAACTATTTCTCTTTTTAATGTACTAAATCCAAATTTTAAAAAATCTTTACTTAAATTGTCACGTGGATATCCACCAGGAAACTTTTCAAATATATCAGCTATATATATTCCCTTACTAACTAATCTAGTCATTTCTTTAATAAAATTTTGATAATATTTAGGACTTATAATTTCTAAGACAGATGAGCACAAAGCATAATCGAAGTAAGTATTGTCATAATTTTGCTTTTGATTAAGATCTGCTTGTTTAAATTCAAAGGTAATATTATTGTTAGATGATGATACTAATCTATTAGCGTTTTCTATTCTTAAATTTAAAATATCTAATCCGATAATATGCAAATTTTTATTCGTTATATTCTTTTTTTTCCAATATTTGTTAACATAATCTATTAATCTTTGAACTACATCACCATCCCCGCAGCCAATATCAATAACTTTCCCTCCATTAATAGCAATATTATCCCAGCCTAAAGGCATCACGTACCATGCTTTTCTAGCTAATAAATATTCCCACGTTTTTCTATCAATAGGAGTAATTTTATCTGAATAATAATCTTTAACAGTTTTTTTTTCTCTATTTTCTCTTTTTTTGTAATAACTTTTATACAATTCTTGTTGGTCAGGTAATTTCCATCTTAATTCTAACATTAAAGGTTT
>CACEIY010000053.1 GCA_902559635.1 uncultured Pelagibacteraceae bacterium
CTTTTAGGATTAATTTTTTTTGCAATATCTTTATTTTCTTCTATTGGTTGTTCAACAATTTTTATGTTCATTAAAACAGTAATAAAATCCAGTTTTAATTTATTTAATAAAATTGAAAATAAATCAAAAGCTTCTTTTTTATATTCAATTAAAGGATCTCTTTGACCATACGATCTTAAGCCAACAACTTGTCTTAATTGTTCTAAATATTGGATATGTGACTTCCAATTTACATCAATAGATTGTAATAATATTCTTTTTTCTATTTCTTTGGATTGAGTATCTCCTAAAATTTTCATTCTTTCAGCTCTATTATTATTAAATTGATCTAAAATTTTTTGCTTTAGATTATTGTCATTTAGGGAAACTAATTCTTTAAATTGATCTTCATTTATACTTTTGCCCATTAAAGTTTTTATTTTATTATCAAACTCATTGCTTTTAGGGTTTGAAAGTTTTTGTATTTTTAATTTTATTAAATCTTCAATAATCTCATTTAAAAAATTTTCTGAATATTTAAAGATTTCCTCACTATTCATTGCATTGTTTCTTTGAGTAAAAATTACATGTCTTTGGTCATTTAAAACATTATCAAATTTTATAAGTGTCTTTCTTATGTCAAAATTTCTAGCTTCAACTTTTTGCTGAGCTCTCTCAAGAGCTTTGTTTATCCATGGATGGTCAATACTTTCGCCATCTTTTAAACCAAGTTTTTGAAGTATATTATTCATTGACTCTGAACCAAATATTCTCATCAAATCATCTTCTAGACTTACGTAAAATATAGAAGATCCTTCATCTCCTTGTCTTCCTGATCTACCTCTTGCTTGATTGTCAACTCTTCTCGACTCCATTCTTTCAGTTCCAATTACAAATAAACCTCCAAGAAACTTTATCTTTTCTTTTTCTTTTTTTAGCTGATCATCGGGAATCGATCCTTTTTTTCCACCTAATTGAATATCCACACCTCGACCTGATATACTTGTGGTTATAATTATAGAATTTTTTTTACCTGCATTTGCTATAATTTCAGCTTCATTTTCATGATTTTTTGCATTTAAAACCACATGTTTAATTTGTTCTGCCCTAAGTAACTTTGAATAAATTTCAGATTTATTGATACTAGAAGTAAATACTAAAAGTGGTTGCCCTTTTTCATAACAATTTTTTATTTGCTTTATTATTGCTTTATTTTTTTCATCTTCAGTCCTAAATATTTGATCATTATGATCCTTACGGATCATAGGGTTATTAGTAGGTATTATGACAACATTAAGATTATAAATTTCATAAAACTCTTCAGCTTCTGTTGCGGCAGTTCCTGTACAACCTGAGATTTTTTCATAAAGTTTAAAATAATTTTGATAAGTTATCGAAGCTAAAGTATGATTTTCTGCTTGAATTTCAATTTTTTCTTTAGCTTCTAGGGCTTGATGAAGGCCATCCCCAAATCTTCTACCCTCTAAAATTCTACCAGTTAATTCATCAATAATTTTTAAACTATCTTCTTTAACAATGTAATCTTTACCTTTTTCAAATAAATGATTTGCTCTTAACGCCTGGTTTACATGGTGTACCAAAGCTAAATTTTCAGGATCATAAAAATTATTATTTTTTAATATTCCAGCTTTTGAAAATATTTCTTCAACATTATTAATACCATTGTTAGTAAGAATTATATTTTTATCTTTTTCATCAATTTCGTAGTCATTTTCATTTAATTGTTTAACTAATTTATCGATTGCTAAATATTGATTTGTTTTATCTTCAGCCGCCCCAGATATCACTAGAGGAGTTCTTGCTTCATCAATTAAACAAGAATCTATTTCATCGACAATTGCATAATAATGTTCTCTTTGAACCTTTTCATTTCTAGAGTATCTCATATTGTCTCTAAGGTAATCAAAACCTAGTTCACTATTAGTTGCGTAAGTTATGTCACAATTATAGTTTTTATTTCTTTCTTGATCGCTTTGATCATTGTTGATAAATCCTGAGGTTAAACCTAAGAAGTTATAAATTATCCCCATCTCTAATGAGTCTCTTTTGGCAAGATAATCGTTGACTGTAACAACGTGTACACCTTTAGTATAAAGAGCATTCAAATAAGCAGATAATGCAATAGTTAAAGTTTTTCCTTCCCCAGTTTTCATTTCCGCAATTTTTCTCTCATGCAATACAATTCCCCCGATCAGTTGTACATCGTAATGACGTTCATTTCTTGTTCGATGTGCTGCTTCTCTTACGAGCGCAAAAGCTTCTGGAAGAATTTGATCTAGCGATTGTCCATTTCTGATTTTTTCTTTTAATTCATTTGTTTTTTTTGGGAATTCTTCATCTTCTAGTTTTTTAATATTTTCCTCTAAAAGATTGATTTGGCGTACAATTTTACTAATTCTATCCAGTTCTTTTTGATTACTGGATTTAACAAATTTAGAAATAAAGTTTAAAGGATTAAACATGCGTTTTGATATATAATTTAAT
>CACEIY010000054.1 GCA_902559635.1 uncultured Pelagibacteraceae bacterium
TTTTCTATCCTTTTTAGGTATAGCTTTTTGAGGATTATTTCCATTAGCAGGCATAGGCATTAATTCATTTTCACCTAAAATTCTTGCAACTCTTGTAGTTGGTTGGGCCCCTTGACCAAGCCAATATTTAATTCTTTCAGCTTCTAAACCAACTCTCTCTTTTTTATCTTTTGGCAAAAGGGGATTTAAAAAACCTACTTTTTCAATGAATCTACCATCTCTTGCAAACCTACTATCAGCAACAACTACTTTATAAACAGGTCTTTTTTTGGTTCCTCCTCTTGATAATCTTAACTTCAACATTTTTTCTCCTTTTTATTTTAATTGATTAAATAGCTCTGGCGGTATTCCTTTATCAGTCATACCTTTCAGATTTCCTTTTGACATCTTTTTCATCATTTCAGACATCATTTTAAATTGCTTAAGCAATTTATTGATAGTGGCTGGATCTGTGCCAGAGCCATTAGCAATTCTTTTTTTTCTAGAACCATCAATTATTTTTGGGTTCTCTCTTTCTTTTTTTGTCATTGACAAAATTATTGCTTCATTTTTTGTAATAACATTTTCATCGATACCTGCTGCATCCATTTGTGACTTAACTTTAGATACACCTGGCAAAAAAGACATCACTCCCTCTATTCCACCCATTTTTTTCATTTGTCTTAATTGGGTTAAATAATCTTGCATTGAAAATTGTCCTTTTTTTAAATTTTCTTCAGCCTTCTTTATATTTTCTTCACCTAAATCTTGTGCTGCTTTTTCTACAAGAGACACAATATCTCCCATTCCCAAAATTCTATTTGCAATTCTATCTGGATGAAACACTTCAAGATTTTCAATTTTTTCACCTACTCCTAAAAATTTAATTGGTACTTGAGAAATAAATTTCATACTAACAGCTGCTCCACCTCTAGCATCACCATCAGCTCGAGTTAAAATTATTCCTGAAAGATTTACTGTATTTTTAAATTCTTTTGCAACAGATGCAGCTACTTGTCCCGTAAGTGAATCTGCAACCAAAAATGTCTCTGCTGGATTAATTGTATTTTCAATTTGTTTGATTTCACTCATCATTTGTAAATCTATTTGCGTCCTGCCTGCAGTATCAAATAATATGATGTCAGCACCATTTAAATTAGCTGCACTTATAGCTCTTTGGCAAATATCAGCTGGTTGTTGACCTTCAATTATAGGAAGAGTTAAAATATTATTTTGTTCCCCTAGAGATTTTAATTGTTCTTGAGCGGCTGGCCTATAAATATCTAAACTAACCATCATGACTTTCTTTTTTTTAGTATTTTCTAAATACCTTGCAAGTTTAGCAGTTGTAGTTGTTTTACCAGAACCTTGTAATCCCACTAACATCATTGGCACTGGTGGGACTGCATTAAGATTTACATCATTATTTTTTTCACCTAGTAAATTGACTAATTCATCATAAACAATCTTAACCACCATATCTCCAGGTGATGTTGATCTAATTATTTCTTGTCCTAATGCTTTTGGCTTAACTTTTTTAATAAATTCTTTAGCTACATCTAATGAAACATCTGCTTCAAGTAAGGCCTGTCTAATTCCCCTTAATCCTTCATCAACTTGATTTTCATCAAGAGAAGGAGCTTTTTTTAAAGAAGAAAAAATTTCTTCGAATTTATTTGTTAAATTTTCAAACATATTTATTACACACAGCAGTAATCGCACTAGTGGGCGAACCCTCGCTGACTAGTGTCGATCTCTTTGTTTCCAAAGACACCGCAAATTTAAAGTTTTTGCGGAAACCGCCACAAACTATAATAGAGGTTCAAAAAGTCAATAAATAAGTTAAATAACTATATATGGACGTTAAAGCTTTTAAAATGGATGGATTAGGTAATGACTTTGTAATCATTGATAATAGACAAAAAGTTACTGAATTATCAAAAGAACAAATAATTAAAATTTGCGATAGAAATTTTATTGGATGTGATCAATTAATATTAATAGAAAAAAATAATACATCAGATGCTAGTTTAAAATTTTTTAACTCTGATGGAGGCGAGTCTAGTGCATGTGGCAATGGTACAAGATGTGTAGCAGATTTAATTTCAAAAGAAAAAGATAATAGAACTATAATTTTAACTACTCTATCAGGAAATTTAAAATCTAAAATATTAGGAAATAATATTGTAACAACCGAAATTGGAAATGCAAAAATTAAATGGAATGAAATCCCTCTTTCGGAAGAATTGGATACAAAAAACTTAAATATAAAAATTAATGATTTAAACAACCGTGAACATTTTGGTGGCACTGCTATAAATGTTGGAAACCCTCATGTTATTTTTTTTGTAGATGAAATTAAAAATTTTGATATTGAAAAAATTGGACCTCAGATTGAAAATCATAAAATATTTCCAGAAAAATGTAATGTTACAATTGCTAAAGTTGTTAACAAAAATTTAATCAAAGTTAAA
>CACEIY010000055.1 GCA_902559635.1 uncultured Pelagibacteraceae bacterium
ACTATCAACTAATGCTTTGAAAGAAGCCTCAATAATGTTTGTGGACACGCCTATTGTAAACCAATTTTTTCCATCAGAATCTGTGCTTTCAATTGAAACTCTAGTTACAGCCTCTGTTCCTGTGTTTAAAATTCTAACTTTATAATCTACTAATTTTAAATCTTTTAAATATTTTGAGTATTTAGCTAATCGATCTACATTTTGTCTAATAGCGTTATCTAAGGCATTAACTGGGCCATTGCCTTCACCTTCACAAATTATTTTTTCTCCATCAACTTCTAATTGAGCCTTTGCAGAAGAAACAATTTCGCCATGTTTATTTTTTTTAACTGATACATCATATTCTTTAATTGATATATATCTTGGTATTTCACCAATTATTCTTCTTGCCAATAATTCAAATGAAGCATCTGCACCATCATAACTGTATCCAATAAATTCCCTGTCTTTAACTTCGTTCAATAATTTTTTAATTTTGGGATCATTTTCTTTGATATCAATTTTTATACTTTTTAATCTAGAGATAATGTTTGATTTACCTGATTGATCAGAAACTACTATGTTTCTTGTGTTGCCAACTTCTTCAGGGTTAATATGCTCATAAGTTTTTGGATCTTTTTGAACAGCCGAAACATGCAAGCCCCCCTTATGAGAAAAAGCAGCTGCTCCAACGTATGGCAAATGTTGATTTGGCTTTCTATTTAGAATTTCATCTAATAATCGAGAGCATTCGGTTAAATTGTTTAAATTTTTTAATTTAATTCCTGTTTCAAATTTAGATGAAAAATCTTTTTTTAAAAAAAATGTAGGGATTAATGACATTAAATTTGCATTACCACACCTCTCTCCTAAACCGTTTATTGTACCTTGAATTTGTCTTACACCAGATAAAACAGCAGCTAATGAATTTGCAACTGCATTTCCAGTATCATTATGTGCATGAATGCCTAAATTTTTACCCGGTATAACTTTTGAAACTTCAGAAACAATTTTAGACACTTCATGTGGAAGAGTTCCTCCATTAGTATCGCATAAAACAATCCATCTAGCACCTTCATCATAAGCAGCTTTAATACAAGAAAGTGCATATTTTGGATTAGCTTTGTATCCATCAAAAAAATGTTCAGCATCAAACATAAATTCTTTATTCGCTTTAATAAAATGTTTTGCACTTTCTCTTATATTTTCTAAATTTTCTTCATTTGTTATTTCCAAAGCAACATCAACATGAAAATCCCAAGATTTTCCAACCAAACAAACTGCAGTAGTATTTGAATTCATTAATGCCGATAATCCTATATCGTTTTCAGCGCTACGACCTGATCTTTTAGTCATTCCAAATGATGTAAGTTTTGAATTTTTAAAGTTATGTTTTTTCTGAAAAAACTCTGTATCTGACGGATTGGCTCCTGGCCATCCTCCCTCTATATAATCAACACCCAAATTATCTAAGGCTGATGCAACTTTTTCTTTATCTTCAATAGAAAAATCAACTCCTTGTGTTTGAGCTCCATCTCTTAGTGTTGTGTCAAAAATGAAGGAAATTCAATACCAATAAGTTCTGTATTTTTTTTGATTGTCCTAGAGTCGTCACCCCAACTAAATGTTTTATTTTTTCCATAACTACAAAAAATTTCAAATTTATTTAATGCTTCAAGTAAAGTTAGACCTTGTTCTTCAACATTCTGCTGTGTAATTCCAGTTAAGTTTATAATGTAATCACTTAATTGAGGATTAACTGTAGGTTTTACAAACTCTTGAAAAGTTGAAATAATATTTATATCGATATCATCAAAATTAATTTTTATAGCTCCAATTTGAATAACTTCTCTCTCTGCAAATTTTAGTCTTCTCTCCATTCCTTCCCAAGCAGTGTATTCGAGATCAAAAATTACGTAATTCATTTTATTTTAATCTAGTTTATAAGTTAAGATACTAGATAATAAAAATATTTTAGTTCTAAGCTTAACTACTTAAACCTACTCGACTGTAACTGATTTAGCAAGATTCCTTGGTTTATCTATATCATAACCTTTTTTTAAAGCTGAATAGTAAGCAAGTTTTTGAAGAGGAATAGTTAAAAGAAAAGGAAACAAATCATTATTTGTATCTTCAACTTCAATAGTTTCCCAAATATTTTCTGAAACAACTTCATCTTTGTTCTTATTTGTTATCAGTAAAACTTTTGCTCCTCTTGCTATAACTTCCTGCATGTTAGAAATTGTTTTTTTATAATAATTATCCCTTGGAGCTAAAACAACAACTGGCATACCCTCTTCTATTAATGCTAATGGACCATGTTTCATTTCACCTGCTGGGTATCCTTCAGCATGAATGTATGATAATTCTTTAAGT
>CACEIY010000056.1 GCA_902559635.1 uncultured Pelagibacteraceae bacterium
AAAATTTCAACTTTATGTTTTTTTGATAAGATTAAACCCAAAGTTAATCCAAAAAATCCAGCTCCTACTATGGCAATTTTCACAATATATTCTTTATAAGTTTAATAAATGAAATTGAAATATCTTTTTGATAATTTTTTATAACATAATCGTAAGACGTATTAATTTTTTTTCTAATATTCTTAGAATTAATATTTAAATTCCTTAATAAATAATACAGTTTATTAACTCCACCCACTTTGAAAAGAAAACCCCCTTTTCCTGATTGTAAAATTTCTCTTGGTCCAACTTTGCTATCAGAAGATATAATCAATTTTTTCAAGCAAGCAGTCTCAAGTAAGATATTAGGATTACCTTCATATCTTGAGCTTAATACTTTAACATCGCTAATCTTGACATACTTAAAAGGATTTTTTACATAAGGAATTATTTTAACTAATTTATACATTTTTTTTTTATCTATAAACTTTTGTAAATCCTTTTGATCTTCTCCATTACCAATTAATAAAAGTTTGGCCTGTCTATTTTTTATTAACTTTTCAAAAGCTCTTAATAAGGTCATTTGATCTTTTTGATATGTTAATCTTCCAATATTAATTATCTTTAAGCCTTTAAATTTTTTAAAAAAATCAAATTTACATTTGAGCTTAGATTCTTTTTTTATTTGTTCTATATCTAAAGTCTGTCTATGAACGTAACTTTTAAGTTGAAAATATTTCTGAATTTCTTTTTTAAAATCATTCGAAGTTACCAGAATTAAATCACTTAAAGAGTAAAAATATTTAAAAAATAATTTTTTAAAATTATTGTTAATGTATTTTGATGGTGCAGTATTGCATCTTATAATAATTTTCTTTCCTGTAATTTGTGCAGCAATTATTGGCAATATATTTCCTTGGAAAGAAATAATAACACCTTTGGTTATTAAACATGAAAAAAATAATCGAGAAAATACAACTCTTACTTTTAAACAAATAGCTGATTTTTGTAAATTACACGAATTGGAAATCCAAGGTATCGCAGATGGTGAAGTCGCAAAAGGAATTAAAGCTTATAACCCTATTATATCAGGACAATTAACTAGAGAAGAAATTGAATTATCATCTGAAGACACTAGTAGACCACTAAAAATTAAAAGCTCTGATATTGAAATTTCAAATACTGAAAAAAAAATTAAAAAATATATACCTTTGTCAAAAAGACAAGACAAACCAGACTCAGCTTTATGGTTAATTAAACAACATAATATTCTTAAAGACTCCCAAATTGCAAAATTGGTAGGTATTACAAAAAATTCTGTAACTTCAATAAGAAATAAGAGTTACTGGAATTACAATAATTTAAGTCCCAAAGACCCAGTTGCTTTAAACTTGTTTGCTCAAAAAGATTTAATTGAAGCAATAGAAAAAGCAGAAAGAAGAATAAAAAGAGAAAAAAAACAAAAAGAAAGAGAGAAACTATTTCAACAGACAAGTAATTAGTGAATAAAATAAATAGACATAAAAATATAAAAGTGCTACGTAATCACTTTTTTGGAGGTAATTATTAAAATAGAAGTTAAAGACAATAATATTGAACAAGCTCTGAGAATTTTGAAAAGAAAACTTCAGAGAGATGGTTTTTTTAAAATAATAAAATTAAAAAATACTTATGAAAAACCTTCGGAGAAGAAAAAAAGAATTCTTCAAGAGAATATTAAAAGAGTTAAAAAATTAAATAAAATTAAAAACAGAATTTAATTATATCGCGGGGTGGAGCAGTCTGGTAGCTCGTCAGGCTCATAACCTGAAGGTCGACGGTTCAAATCCGTCCCCCGCAACCAATCTCATTTAATTTTAAATTCAGATTTTTTGCTATCAATTAAAAATCCTTTTACTGTTTCTATTGTTAACAAATCAAAAGATTTTCCAAAGTTTTCAATTTTTTCTATTATTGCAGGAGGAATGGTTATTATTTGACATCCTAGTTGTTTTGCTTGTAAATAATTATATGGCTCTCTAACACTTGCCCAAAGTATTTGCACATTTTTAAATTTTTTAGATAAAGAAATACTTTTTTTTATCTCGGGAATAGGATCTTTTCCTGTATCTGCTGCTCTCCCTGCAAATATAGAAATAATCACTTTACTTTTTTTATTAATTACTTTTAAAATTTTTTTTGTCTGAGATGAACTATAAACTGCTGTAATATTAAGTTTTATTTTTTTGCTATTTAGTTTTTTAATGACATTTCCTGTAAAACTGCCTTTAGAATTTGTTATTGGTATTTTCACAAAAACATTTTTTCCCCAAGAATTTATTTTAAGTGCTTGTTCTAACATTTTAGCATTATCATCAGCAAAAACTTCTAAAGA
>CACEIY010000057.1 GCA_902559635.1 uncultured Pelagibacteraceae bacterium
TGTTTAACGGAATTATATTTAACAAGGGTTTAATTAAAAAAATATCCAAAAGATCAAAAGGTTTAAATATTTTTATAAAATCAAACCTAAAATTAAACCCTAAAGACATAGGTGTTTCTGTTGCATGTGATGGGGTATGTTTAACTTTAATAATGATCAAAAATAAAATAATGGAATTTTATTTATCTAACGAAACAGTTAAAAGGTCTAAATTTAAATATTTAAAGGTAAATGATATTATAAATTTGGAGTTACCACTTAGATATGGTCAGAAAATTTCAGGACATATATGCCAGGGACATATTGATACAACTGGTAAAACTTTGAGTGTAAAAAAGGTTGATAAATCATATATTTTTGACTTTGAAATTAATTCAAAAGAAAGAAAAAATATTATCGAAAAAGCCTCTATATGCATTAATGGAATTTCCTTAACTATATCAAAAAAAACAAAAAAAGGATTTCAAATTTGGGTAATACCACATACTTTTAAATTAACTAATTTATCAGAAATTAAAAAAGGTAGCTTAGTTAATATAGAAATAGATATTCTCTCAAAATACGTTAAAAATTTTTTTAATGCCAAAAAGTAATTACTCATCAATAGAAACAATTATTAAAATTGCCAAAAAGGGTGGAATGTTCATTTTAGTAGATGACGAGAGAAGAGAAAATGAGGGAGATCTAATAATCTCAACATCTGATACAAATTCAAAAAATATAAATTTTATGGCTAAATATGGTAGAGGATTAATCTGTTTAGCATTGGATAGCTTACAGGCTAAAAGATTAAATTTATCTTTGATGTCTCCTGTAAATCAATCTAGAAATAAAACAGCGTTTGCTGTTTCAATAGAAGCTAAAAAAGGAATAACTACCGGTATATCAGCCAAGGATAGAGCAAAAACTATAAAAATCGCATCAAAAAAAAATGTTAACAAAAATGAAATTGTTTCACCTGGTCATGTTTTTCCAATTATAGCTAAAGATGGTGGCGTACTTGTTAGAGCAGGCCACACAGAAGCTTCCGTCGATATTTCAAAATTAGCTAAAAAAAATAATTCTGCAGTCATATGCGAAATTATGAATGAAGATGGAACTATGGCAAAAGGACAAGATTTATTCAATTTTGCAAAAAAACATAAACTCAAAATTGGAAAAATTGAAGATCTAATTGCTTATAAGCTTAAAAAAGAAAAATTAATTAAATTAAAAAAACAAAGTTTTATTGAAGTTAAAAAACAAAAATATAAAATTAAAATATATGAGAATGTATTAGATGGATCAGAACATTTTGCTTTAATTAAAGGTAATATTAAAAGAGGTATTATTCCAAGAGTAAGAGTGATTTCTTCTAATGTAGTTCAAAATTACTTAATTAATCAAAAATTACCTAATTCATTTAATAAAACTTTAAAGTATTTTAAAAAAATATCAAAATTGTGTATTAGTATTTATTAAAGATACTAATCTAAAGTCAGTAACTCAAACGCTTAAAGATTACAAATATAGAGAATTTTATAAAAAAGGGAACGACAAACTTATTCGAAATTATGGAATAGGGGCCCAAATAATTAAAGATTTAAAAATTAAAAATATGATATTAATTACTAAATCTCCTAAAAAAGTTATTGGATTAGATGGCTATGGTATTAAAATTAAAAAACAGGAATTAATTTAATGAAAAAAAAATATTTAATTGTAATTGCTGATTATTATAAAGATATTTCAGATGGTTTGTTAAAAAGTGCTTTAAAAATTATTCCAAAATCATCTAGGGTAAAAATTATTAGAGTTCCTGGTGTTTTTGAAATTCCTATTACTATTTCTAAAAATATGAAAAAATACGATGCGTTTATTGCTTTGGGATGTGTAATAAAAGGACAAACTCCTCATTTTAATTTTATTTCACAAGCATCCACCAATGCTATTATGGATTTATCTATAATAAACAAAAAACCCATAGGAAATGGTATAATAACTTGTTTGAATATGAGCCAGGCTAAAGTAAGAAAAGAAAAAGGTGCTGAAGCTACAAAAGCAGTAATTTCTATATTGTCTCAAAAATGAGAACACATTTTAATCCTAAAAATAATCCAAGAGTAATAATTATTCAAAAATTATATAGTAAATTTTATAATGAGAACAATGATTTAGAATTTCCAAAACATAGATTCAAAAAGTTCATAAAAGATATCGTTTTGGGTACAATAGAAAGAAATGATCTTATTTTAGATGAATTAAATAAAAAACTTGGTGATAAATTTATTTTTAAAAATCTGGACAAGGTTTTTCAAACAATATTAATAGCAGCAACATATGAATTAATGTATAA
>CACEIY010000058.1 GCA_902559635.1 uncultured Pelagibacteraceae bacterium
AATGGCATTGGGAAACACCGAAACAAATTCTTTTGTAGGATTTATTTTTGGAATGACTTCTTCAATTGGTTTTTCTGCTTTTTCAGTTTCTTTAAGGTGGAGAAAAGAAACACCTAAATTTACAACAGTTGCAGTTGCAGGTTTATTTTGTTTTATCTTTGCTACAATTATGATTTTAGTAAATGAAAAAACTTTTTTTTCATCAAGTTATAATGGAGCATTATTTTCATTACATGGAACTTTAGTTTGTTTAGGTTTAATTTTATATTCAATTGGTTCTAAAGCTATTCCAGCTGCAGAATTAACCTTGTTATCTTTAACAGAGGTTATAGGAGGAATATTTTGGGTTTGGTTGCCTTTATTTGGAATTAACGAAGTACCAGATTCAAACACAATTATTGGAGGTTTCTTTTTATTTATTTCTTTGTTTTATTATAGTTTGATCATGAGATGGAACAAAAGATATATTGGTTTAAATTAATTTAAAATCAAATGATTGATAATATAACAATTGTTAATAGTTGGAATGAATGGGATCCGTTAAAGCATGTAATTATGGGAAGAGCTGATGGAGTTTGTATCCCAGCACCAGAACCAGCACTTGATGCAAAAGTTCCAGAAGATAGTGACATGAGAGGCCAATTTGGCCCAAGAACAAAAGATACTGTAGATAAAGCAAATCAACTTTTAGATGATTTTTCTAATATATTAAAAAAAAGAGGAATTAAAGTCGATCGACCGACACCAATTAACTTTAACCAAAAAACATCAACTCCAGATTGGGAAACTAAAACTATGTTTGGTTGTATGCCTCCAAGGGATGTTTTGTTAACTGTAGGTAATGAAATTTTGGAAGCAACAATGAGTTATCGATGTAGATGGTTTGAATACTTATGCTACAGGCCGTTACTTAAAAAATATTATAATCAAGATCCTAAAATGAGACATGAATCAGCCCCGAAACCAAGATTAACTGATGCCGATTATAGAAAAGATTATTTATCAGATAAAATTGGTGTTCAAAAAAAGATTAGAGTGGACTGAAAAGAAGTACTTTGTTACTACTGAAGAAGAGCCATTATTTGATGCAGCAGATGTTTTAAGATTTGGAAAAGATCTTATTGTTCAACACGGTTTTACAACAAATTTAAAAGGGATAGATTGGCTAAAACGACATTACAAAGATCATAGGGTTCATGCAGTAAACTTTCCTGGAGACCCTTATCCTATTCATATAGATGCAACTTTTACTCCAATTAAAGAAGGATTGATTATCAATAATCCTCAGAGAAAACTTCCTAAAGAGCAAAGAAAATTATTTGAAGCTAACGGATGGGAAATAATTGATAGCGCTCAACCTGCTCATAACAAACCACCACCTCTTTGCTATTCATCTGTTTGGTTATCAATGAATGTTTTGGTTCTTGATCCTAAAACTGTTTGTGTGGAGAAAAGTGAAGTGTATCAAGCTGAACAATTAGATAAAATAGGAATGGAAGTGGTACCTGTTGATCTTAGAGACGCTTATGCTTTTGGCGGAGGACTTCATTGCTGTACAGCAGACGTGTATAGAGAGGGATCTTTAAAGGATTATTTCCCTAAACAATAATTAATACTCACTTCTTTTTTTAGATCCAGAGTAGAATATTTCTTGCAAAGCTTTATTTTCTTTTGCTCTTAAAGCCAAATTTTCTTCACTCATCAATGAATTTGGTCTACTAATTATTTCATGATAGTTATAATTATCTACTCCCCTTGCAATTTGAACTCCATTTTTTCCTAAAGTTTGTTTAACATTAGTTCCAATATAGCTTTGAATAACAAAACCAATTCGTCGATCACTACTTTTATTTATTCCTGAGCCATGAACTATTCTTGGATGATGTAAAGATACTTGTCCTGCTTTTAATTCAACAGGTTTTATCTCATTTTCCGGAATTCCTTTTACTGTTTGTCCTCTAGTTAATAAGTTGCCCTCATCAAAATTTTGATCATGATCTTTAACCTCAAGATGAGATCCTGGCCACATTTTCATACATCCGTTTTCTTCATTAGAATCTGTAACGGCAACCCATGCACTGACCCAATTATGTGGTTCAAGACCAATATATTTAGCATCTTGGTGATAACTTACAAAACCTTTTTGATTTGAATCTTTAATAAAAAGAGTTGTGCTACATACTAAAATATCTTTACCAATAATTTTTTCAACAGCATCTAAAATTTTTGAATTATGAACTATCTCATCTAACTTTGGAGAAATTAAATGAACATTGTACCTTCCTGATTTATTAATTTCATT